>RDZL01000199.1 GCA_004295165.1 Flavobacteriia bacterium | reverse complement strand
GAAACCCGCCATTTTGATTTTGTATGCAGTGGCGCCACCCAAGGGCTCATGGACGTCATGCTCAAGCACGACAAACCCGTCGGTTTTTGCTTACTCACCGACAACACCGAACAACAATCCCTAGACCGCGCTGGCGGCATACACGGCAACAAAGGCACTGAAGCTATGGTCGCTGTTTTGCAAATGCTCCAACTCTCCTTATCATGACACTCATCAAATCTATTTCAGGAATCCGCGGCACCATTGGCGGTGCTGTAGATCAAGGTCTCACGCCTATAGACGCCGTTAAATTTGCCGCAGCATACGGCACTTGGTTGCAACAACAACACCCTGGCCAACGTCTCAAGGTGGTCATTGGCCGCGACGCACGCATTTCCGGCCCTATGATTGCCGCACTTGTACAACAAACGCTTGTTGGCTTAGGTATTGACATCATCGACCTCGGTTTGTCAACAACACCAACAGTTGAAGTAGCGGTGCCCTTAGAAAACGCCCATGGTGGTATTATCCTCACTGCCAGCCACAACCCCAAGCAATGGAACGCGCTCAAATTGCTCAATGCAAAAGGCGAATTTATTTCAGGGGCCGAAGGCGAGGCTTTACTCCAAATTGCCGCTGACGAAGCCTTCTCTTTTGCCGAAGTAGATGACCTCGGCAGCATCACACCCAACGATACCTATCTTGAAAAACACATTCAAGCCATTTTAGATCTTCCCTTAGTAGACAGAGCAGCTATTGCCGCAGCCAATTTCAAAGTTGTCGTAGATGCCGTCAATTCTACCGGTGGAACTTTCGTACCTGCTTTGTTGCGCGCACTAGGCGTAAATGAGGTCACTGAACTCTACTGCGAACCCACAGGCCACTTCCCGCACAACCCCGAGCCCTTACCTGAACACCTCACCGAATTATCGGCTCTTGTTGTCAAAGAAAATGCCCACCTCGGCATCACTGTAGACCCCGATGTAGACCGCCTGGCGCTCGTTTGCGAAGATGGCAGCATGTTCGGCGAAGAATATACTTTGGTCGCCGTTGCAGATTACGTCCTGACCCACACCCCTGGCCCAACGGTCTCGAACCTCTCCTCTACCCGTGCACTGCGCGACATCACAGAAGCACGTGCACTGCGTTATGAAGCCGCAGCTGTCGGAGAAGTGAATGTAGTGGTCAAGATGAAAGAAATTGGCGCTGTTATTGGTGGCGAAGGCAACGGAGGCATCATTTACCCAGAACTCCACTATGGCCGCGATTCTTTGGTCGGCATCGCCTTATTTTTGAGCCACCTCGCGCACCAAAAATGCAGCCTTACCGCCCTGCGTGCGAGCTATCCCAACTACGTCATTTCCAAAAACAAAATTGACCTTTCGCCCACTACAGATGTAGACAACATCTTGATCCAAATGGCAAAGAAATATGAAGACAACGAGGTAGATACCACTGACGGCGTCAAGATTTACATCGACAAAGAATGGGTGCATTTGCGCAAAAGCAACACCGAGCCCATCATTCGCATTTATGCGGAGTCTAAAGATGAGGCAGCTGCCAACGATTTAGCTTTACGTATTATGAACGAGATCAAGGCTTTGCAATAATTAGTTTCAATTATTGCTTTAAGTCTTTATTCTAGTCTTCTGAAATGATCGTATTTGTCCTTGATGAAGAGGATGAGTTCCATTTCGGAGGCCGTTTTGATGAATTGTTCATCGATATTGAGAAAGGTAATGAACGCATCGAATTCGGTGTCTGATAGCTCTATGATGTCAAAAGCCACATAAAGCCTAAGTAGTTCTTGTACAATGCGGCGTTGGTCGTCTTTGTATTCTTGTTCGGCAATCCAGCGCTTGTTTTGTTCTTTTTTGGAGAAAGCCTGATATAAGAAGGTAATTGGGCTCTGCAGCGCACTTACGCCTGTGACGGTTCGGGTTTCGCGCAGCGCTAGGTTTTCGCGTTCTTCTTTGATTTGCTCGAGTGTTTTGAGTGGTCTGACAATCACTTCTGGAGTTTCTTGCGGCAGGCGCTCGATATACGCCAATACCTTCGACTGACAGTTTTCGTCGGGCTTCACTACAAATTGATAAACTGGATAACCTTTGGTGGAAAGTGCAATGAGGTCGCCGGTACTTGCATAAACAGAAAAATGCCCGTTTGGCTGCCCAAAGACACCCCTACCAGTAGTTTTGTTGACCACCATCAGGTTGTAGAAGTTTTGAAGACGCAAAGTGTCAATGATTTTGCCACTCACGAGTACTTGTTCGCACTGTGCCCAAGTTGAACCAGACAACAAGAGCAAGCAAAAGTAAAACAGCAATTTTTTAGAGCGTTTCAAAGTACCAAGTAAAATCTAAAAATGGGCCAATTAACAAAAAGACGGGTAAGGCCACCAAAAGTAACCACGCGGTCACAAGTATGATTTTAAAGAGCCTACTGGCGTCGCGCGCAATCGGGACAGACAGCGCTGCATTGACATGACTGGCAATGACTTCTTGAGCCGCCTCGCCATGAAGCACTTCGAGTTGCCCCAGCTTGGGATTGTGTGCCAAAATAACTTGCTTGAGCTCATGGTAGGCCTGATCCGATAAATCTTCGTAGTTGAGTTCGTAATTGATGCCTTGCTCATCGAGTTCTTGACGCAGGTGGTAGTTGCGTTGAAAACTGCGCACTTTAAAAGACATCAAAAAACCAAAAGCAAAGAGTATCCAACTCTCAATGAGGTAACCAACGGTAATCATGAGCAGCGAAGAGAGCAGCGCAAATACCAATAAGAATAAATCGCGTTTTTGACGCACGAACAATTTGAATAATTGGCCTCCGTCGAGCGGATCTATAGGAAGTAGATTGATGACGTTTAAAAATAAAAAAAGAAAACTGAGTTCGAGCAGCCAGGTTTGCTGGTAATGGTTGGCTAGAAAAAGGACCGTTAGACCAAATACAACGCCAGGGAATGGCCCTGCAGCAATGACCAAAAAACTTTCTTTTTGGGAGTAATGCTTCTTGCTGCCCTGCACAAACGCACCCATGAGTGGTATAAACAGCATGCGCATGTCTTCGTATTTGAATTGTTTCATGAGCAAGTAATGGCCCATTTCGTGTAAGAAGAGTACCGTAACCAAATAGAACACAAAATCTAGCTCGTCGGAGAAGATGTAAAGGAAACTTAGGGCAAACAACAAAACAGAAAAAAGCGTCAGGCCCCAATTGCTCTGAACTTTGACCTTTTCGAGCACGGGTTTAGGCGCATACCAATCCGATGGGTTTTGGTTTTCCATGTGTTACATACCTGGCATACCGCCCATGCCCTTGAGTTTGCTCATCATACCCATCATGTTGCGAGGGTTGCTCATGAGTTTCATCATTTTGCGCATGTCTTCGAATTGCTTGAGCAACTTATTGATTTCTTGAATATTGGTACCGCTTCCTTTGGCGATGCGGTTTTTGCGCGAAGGATTGAGCAAACCAGGATTGGCTCTTTCTTTAGGCGTCATGGATAAAATAATGGCCTCAATGCCTTTGAAGGCGTCGTCTGGGATATCGACGTCTTTCATGGCCTTGCCCATACCGGGAATCATGCCCATGAGGTCCTTGACGTTACCCATTTTTTTGATTTGTTGGAGCTGTGCTAAGAAATCATTGAGATCGAATTGATCTTTCATGATTTTCTTTTGCAAGCGGCGTGCTTCTTCTTCGTTGAACTGTTCTTGAGCGCGCTCTACCAAGGAAACGACGTCGCCCATCCCGAGGATGCGGTCCGCCATTCTTTTGGGATAGAAGATATCCAACGCATCCATTTTTTCGCCGGTACCGACGAATTTAATGGGCTTATTGACAACTGCTTTGATCGAAAGCGCTGCACCACCGCGGGTATCGCCGTCGAGTTTGGTGAGCACTACCCCATCGAAATTGATGCGCTCATTGAAGGCTTTTGCGGTATTGACGGCATCTTGACCCGTCATGGAATCTACTACAAATAGGGTTTCAGAAGGTTGCAAGGCTTGCTTGAGCCCAGCGATTTCGTCCATCATTTGGGTATCGACGGCCAAACGACCGGCTGTATCGACCAAAACGACATTGAACGCATTGCTTTTGGCATGGGCAATAGCTGCCTGTGCAATAGCAATTGGATTTTTTTCTTCTTTGTTGGAAAATACTTCAATAGAAAGCTGCTCTCCGAGCACGTGCAATTGGTCAATAGCCGCTGGGCGATAGACGTCGCAGGCAACGAGCAATACTTTTTTGCCTTTTTTGTTTTGAAGGTAAGAACCGAGTTTGCCTGTAAAGGTGGTTTTACCAGAACCTTGCAAACCTGACATCAGAATGACAGCTGGCGCACCTTTGAGGTTGATTTCTACCTCGTTGCCACCCATGAGCTCGATGAGTTCTTCGTGGCAAATTTTGATCATGAGCTGCCCTGGCGAGACGGCGTTCAAGACGTCTTTACCAAGCGCTTTTTCTTTAACGGTGTTGGTAAATTGCTTGGCTGTATTGAAGCTAACGTCGGCGTCCAGCAAGGCACGACGCACTTCTTTGAGCGTTTCGGCTACGTTAATTTCGGTAATTTGGCCTTGTCCTTTGAGGACTTTAAAGGCTCTTTCAAACTTATCGGTAAGATTCTCAAACATAATTCAAACGTGTCTGCAAAGATACACAGCAAATTTGAATTGGACTAGGAAAGCTCCATGGTAAGCGCGTGTTCGTCGATCATTTTACGCAAATTAAGCAAAGCATAGCGCATTCTGCCCAAAGCGGTATTGATGCTCACGCCTTCAGACTCCGAAATCTCTTTAAAAGAACGCTCTTCAAACAAGCGCATGTAAATCATTTCGCGTTGGCTTTCAGGTAAGTGAGCCATCATGGCATGCAGTTGTTCTGCAATCTCCTCTGCAGTGGTAAGTTGCACAAAATTGGCGTCTTCACTGGCAATGCGGTGGAAAATATTGTAATCTGCTGACCAAGAATGGCGCTCTGAAATCATGCGGTGTTTGGCCACTTTTCTGAAATGGTCGATCACGAGGTTATGTGCAATACGCAAAACCCAAGGCAAGAACTTACCCTCTTCGTTGTAGGCGCCTAATTTTAATTTCTGAATAACCTTTACGAAGGTTTCTTGAAAGATGTCGTTGCTCAGTTCGGCGTCTTTGACTTTGTTGTAAATGAACTTAAATATCGCTTCTTGGTGACGCGACAAGAGCTGTGCGAAAGCTTCTTCTTTACCGGCAACGTAGGATTGGATGAGCTGAGAATCGCTTAATTGAGATAAGATCATAGTTTACACTTTTGTGCTGAAATTGGTTTCGGCGGTTAAAGGTAAATTTGATCTATAGGCGACTTTTAGGGTTTAGTTCAGCGAATATATAGATTATTTGTCAGCAAATAAAAAAAATCTACAAAAAAAAGATTGCTTAATTTTGAGCACTAAAATTTAACAAATGCCTTCATTAGCTTCAAAAGCCATCGACATGCCCGCTTCTCCAATTCGCAAATTGGTTCCTTATGCGGAAGCCGCCAAAAAAGCGGGCAAAACAGTTTACCATCTCAATATCGGCCAGCCCGATATCCACACCCCAGACGCGGCACTTGAGGCCATTCACAACCTAGATCAGCAGGTACTCGAGTACAGCCACTCTGCAGGCTTTGAATCGTATCGTCAAAAATTAGCACTCAGCTACCAAAAACAAGGCATCCCCGTTCAAACCGAAGACATCATCATCACAACTGGCGGTTCAGAAGCACTTATTTTTGGCCTCATGACCGCTTGCAACCCCGGCGATGAAGTCATTATCCCAGAACCGTTTTATGCCAACTATAATGGTTTTGCTGTGATGGCAGGCGTAAAAGTTGTTCCGGTGACCTCTCATATAGAAAATGGTTTTGCACTCCCACCAGTGGCTCAAATTGAGGCGCAAATCACCTCCAAAACCAAAGCCATCATTATTTGCAACCCTGGCAACCCAACTGGCTACCTCTATACCCAACAAGAACTAGAGCAACTCCGAGACATCGTTCAAAAACACGACCTCTTCTTATTTGCCGACGAAGTATACCGCGAGTTCTGTTACGACGGTGCCAAGCCCTACTCTACCATGAACCTCACAGGTATCGAGCAAAATGTAGTCATGATTGACTCCGTTTCTAAGCGCTACTCGATGTGTGGTGCCCGCATTGGTGCCCTGATTTCAAAAAACAAAGAATTCATGGCTGCTGCCCTGAAATTCGGACAAGCGCGTTTGTCTCCCCCGACCGTAGATCAGATTGCTGCTGAAGCTGCCTTAGACACCCCACAAAGCTATTTTGATGAAGTAGTAGCGGAATACGTGGCGCGCCGCAATATCATGGTTGAGGGCCTCAATAGCATTCCGGGTGTTTTTTGCCCTAAACCTAGTGGTGCTTTTTATTGCGTAGCTAAATTCCCTGTTGCCAATGCAGAGCATTTTTGCCAATGGTTGCTGGAAGAATTCTCCTTTGAAGGACAAACCGTCATGATGGCGCCTGCGAACGGATTTTATGCCACACCGGGCGCTGGCTTGCAAGAAGCGCGCATTGCTTATGTACTTGATCAAGCGCACCTCAAAGCTGCAGTGGAATGCTTGCGCGTAGCACTCGAGCAATACCCAGGTAAACTCAACTAAGCAACGAACCAAAGGCCGCACTAAAGTGTTCAACTGACATGAAACAATTTGAAGTACCCGCATTTTACCGCTCGCCTTTGCTCAGCAAAATCAAAGCACAGCGCAAGCTTGCAGATCCACGCAAAAAAGATTTCAGCCCCTCAGCACTTCAAATTGGCAAGTTTACCTTCTTGATCGCGCGGCATTTTGGATTTTGCTACGGTGTAGAAAACGCCATCGAGCGCAGCTATAAAGCATTGCAAGAGAACCCTGGCAAGCGCATTTTTTTGCTCAGCCAAATGATCCACAACCCGGCGGTCAACGCCGACCTCACTGGTAACGGTATCCAATTTTTACAAGATACACAGGGCAAACAACTCATTGCATTTGACACGCTCACTCCCAACGATATTGTCCTGATTCCAGCTTTCGGTACCACTCTTGAAATTGAACAACAACTCTCCGATCTAGGCCTCGACATCCAAACCTACAACACTACTTGCCCCTTTGTAGAAAAAGTCTGGAACCGTTCAGAAAAACTTGGTGAAACCCAACACACCATCATCATTCACGGCAAGCACGACCACGAAGAAACGCGTGCTACTTTTTCACATGCGGTAGCCAATGGACCTGCCCTCATTGTCAAAGACATGAAAGAAGCACAAGTGCTTGGCGCCTACATTTTAGGCCAAAAATCAGCAGCCGAATTGCTGGACTTTTTTGCAGGTAAACTGAGTGAGGGTTTTGTGCCTGAAATCCATTTGTCTAAAATTGGGGTAGTGAATCAAACCACCATGTTGGCCTCTGAAACCCAAGCCATCACAGATTATTTGAGAGGTTGTTACATCCAATTACACGGTGAAGCCAACATCAAAACCTACATGGCCGACACCCGAGACACACTCTGCTATGCCACCAACGACAACCAATCCGCAACGCTCGGTTTGCTCGAAGAAGCAGCAGACCTCGCTATTGTGGTCGGCGGCTACAATAGTTCCAATACAAGTCATTTAGTAGAATTACTCGAACAAAAGTTCCCGACTTACTACATCAAAGACGCTTCTGAAATTCAAGAAAACGGCCTGCATCATTTTGATTACCACCATAAAGAAATGAAACTGACCGAGCGTTTTCTTCCAGACCGCGAACAACTTCAGGTCGTGCTCACATCTGGTGCTTCTTGCCCAGACAGCATTGTAGAGGAGGTCATGATGAAAATACTTTCTACGCAATACACACAAACCGAATTGGAGGGCTTGCTTTCAAATCTTGCATAAATTTCAACCATGAAAATTTACACCAAAAAAGGAGATCAAGGCAGTACAGGCCTCATTGGCGGTACACGCGTCTCGAAAGGAGATGTACGTATAGA
>RDZL01000241.1 GCA_004295165.1 Flavobacteriia bacterium | reverse complement strand
GAGCGCAAAATTTTCATCGCGGTTGATCAAGGACTCAATTCTAGCTTCTTGCGGAAGAAAACCAAATTTTTCTTGAAAGAATAAGCAATACAAACTCAATTGCAAGGTGTGTTTTGGTTTAGATAGATTGGTCAGGGCATCGTTCTTCTCAGTGAATTTGACATCCTGAGCTGCTGCTTTACCAGATTTGTAGTCAATGACACGGTAATGATCTTGGCCGATGCAATCTATGCGGTCAATATAGCCTACAAAATGGATGGGAATGATTTCGTTTTCGAGCTGAACCGTCTGAGCAAGTTCAAACTTGGCCTCGAGCTGGATGATATAAAGTGGCTCTTGCAGCGACTTCACAAATTCTAGTTCTTTGAGCAACTTTTGTTTGGTGAGGTCGAGCGCCATTTCAAAGCTGAGCAGGTTTTTTCCGCGTGAAAAGAGCGTTTCGTTTTGATCAAAGTAGTTCAAGAAATACTTGTGCAATACAGCCGGATATGTAGTGAGCATATTTGCAATTGCCTTTTCGGTTAAAGGCCCCGGTGCGGGTTGTACGACAGCACCTTGTTTGTCGCGTTGTGCGTATGGTGTATAGAGCTCCTCTAGGCAATTGTGTATGAGTGAGCCAAAAGTGCTCGCTGCGATGTCTTCTTCTACTTCATCTTCTTCGCCGAACTCCACTACATAGCGATAATAGAAATCAAGAGGGCAAGCGATGTATTTGCGCAAAGCTGATGCGGAGACATTTCCTGCCAAGTAGGCTTGGATGCGCGCTTGGATGGCGGGTGTCTTGGGGATCAGGGTTTGCGTGCTATTTTGTGTTGCTGCCGGAATTTGATAGAAGAATTCTTGCCAACTGACTTGTTGATTTTGCTGCAACCATTCCATTTTGAGCTGCAAAAGGTAGCGGCTGCGCTCATGACTACCCAAGACCTCACTCGTCGAGGTGTACGTAAACACTAGTTCGCGTGCGTGATGCAGTAACCTGTAAAAGTGTTGGGCAAAGAGTCCTTGTTTATCGCGGTTATTAGGCATGCCAAAAGCCGCGCGGAGGTCCATTGGAATAATACTCTGGATGGGGTTGGTAGGCGGCAACTTGCCTTCGTTCATGCCAAGTACGTAAATGCGCTCGAAATCGAGCAAGCGGGTTTCGAGTAAACCGGTGAGTTGCAAACCGGCAGTTGGGCTCCCTAGGTAAGCGAGGTTGCTGCGGGTCCAGTGTTGGTAGAATAATTTTTTGAAGCTGCTTAGGGCCATTTGCGGAAAATCGGCATCTACGAAATTTTCAAACTGACGACAAGCTAGTTCAAAAGAAAGCAATGCAGTGCGTTCAAAGTCGTTGGCTTCTGGGATGTATTCCAGTAAGATGCGATTGAGTTGGCGCATTTGCTGCAGTGCTTTAGGCCAATCTGCATCCCAGGACGCCGCAAGAATCCGAATGACTTCAAGAAGTTGTGGGTCTAGTTGGAGCTGATCTACGTTTTGAAAAACGCGGTTATTCTTGACAGTTCTGTGCTCTGCTGCGGCCAATTGTGCTTGTTGTTTTTGATCAAAAGCAAGTGTGGTAAAAGCATGATGACAGAAGCGCTGAAAATCTTTGTAATACAACGATTTGGTCTTGAATTTGAGCTGATTTTCTTGGAGTTGGAAGCAGAGGTCTACCCAAGTTCTGACAGGTGTTTGATCGAGCGGAAGCCCCAGTGTAATGTTGGCTTGCCCCACTATTTTGGGAATATTGCGAATGGCAGCATGAACCAAAT
>RDZL01000240.1 GCA_004295165.1 Flavobacteriia bacterium | reverse complement strand
AAGGTATACCCTTAATTTCACTTCAAGGACACAGCTCCTTGAAGTGAAATGGGTATATCTATGCCCACGGAGGCACAGTAAGTGAAAAAATGAAATTATTAAAAGAATATAACGATGAACAATACTGAAAACTATGAAGAAAATGCATTGCATTCTCCTCTAAAGCGTGAGAATATAATTACATTGACAAATGAAGAAAAAGAACTAATAAGAGAAACTCTTGGAGCAATTCATTATGATCCTGAGGGCGGGAAAGAATATATCATGGAAATTAGGAGAGCAGCATATATGTGTTTCCCAGAACGCTTAATCACAGCGTTGGAGGAACAAAAAGCTGGGCTGCACCCTCACTCATATTTATATTTTGAAAATCTTCCCTATGAGGATGTTGAAGGAAGTCCTGAAGAAAGTAAGGGTGAAACAGGGTTAGATTATAAATGTACACCCTTGTCAGAAAATATTACTGTGGCTTTGGGTGCGTTGAGTGGTGAACCATATAGCATTATTTTTGAAGGAAAGGAAATTGTTAACAATCTTGTCCCGTCATCGCACATGAAACAAACCTATACGGGCAATGGATATGATGTTGAGCTGAGTTTTCATATTGAAAATGCTGCACAGAAAGATGGCAATCTTGATAAAGATACCAGCCCTGGAGCATTGGTTTTAGTGGGGGTTCGTCATGATGAATCCTGCCCCAAAACAAGAATTGCAGATGGTCGTGATGCGCTTGCGTTACTTTCTGATGAAGACAAAGAGACACTAAGAAAAGCGGATTTTCGTATCAAAGTGCCTATGCGATGGAGGGCTGCAGGTGCGCGTGAAATGACGGATAGAGTGCCTATTTTGACAGGAACCGATGAAAATCCTGATATACGGGTAGCTTTTTATCCTGATATGGTGCTGTCTGTCAATGAGCGTGCGCAGGAAGCATTTGAACATTTGAAACAAGCTGTAGATGCCGTATCATGTTGGGTAGACATAGCACCTGGTACGGGTGTTATGGTGAATAATCGCATGACCCTACACTCACGAGATCGTTTTGAGGCGCATTTTGATGCGCAAGGCAAAGCGGAGCGTTGGATACAAAGAGTGTTTGTAAAGAATAGTTTGCAGGCATTGGCACAGTTTGAACAGTCTGGTGAGCGTGTGTTTGATCCGTCTCATCCCAAAATTAGTTATGCGGAACGCATTGCGCAAGAATCACGTCATGAATCTTATGGAATCGGATAATATGCATCAGAACCAACCGCTTATAGGTTTATTAGGAGGCACAAGCTGGCCATCCACCATCAGCTATTATCGTTACTTGAATCAGCAGATTCAACAACGCTTTGGCATGGTACATTCTGCACGTATTATGCTTTATAGTATGGATTATGCACCGATTAAAAGCTTATATCATGCGGGATGGAATCATATTCCTGCACTATTGGAGCAGGAGATAGATTTTTTCTTAGAAAAACAACCTGATTGCCTCATTTTGTGCAATAATACACTGCACCGTGCGCTTGATACAATCATGGCGCGTCGCTCGCTCTCCATTAAAATACATCATGCGGGGCATGTGACGGCTGATGCAGCAATACATCTAGGCTATCAACGTGTATTGCTATTGGGAACATGTTTTACCATGGAAGATGGGTTTTTTGCGCATTATTTAACGCAAAGGGGCGTAGATGTTTGTATCCCGAATGTGCAGGATAGAGAACAGATTGGGCAAATGCAAGCTCAGGTTGCGTGTGGTGCTGAT
>RDZL01000198.1 GCA_004295165.1 Flavobacteriia bacterium | reverse complement strand
TCACCATTTTCTCCAAACGTTCTCTTCAGCAATTCCAAAGGCATTTCTTGAAGCGTTCTTATCTCCTTTACGCCTAGGTTTCGCAACGTCTGATAGGTTTTTTCGCCCACCATTGGAATTTTGCGAATGGACAATGGCGCTAAAAAATGTTTCTCTGTGCCTTTGAGAACTTGAATCTGATTGTTGGGCTTGGCCTCGCCGGTGGCTACTTTAGAAACCGTTTTGTTTTCGGATAAGCCAAAGGAGATGGGCAAGCCTGTTTCTTGGATGATGCGCGTTCGCAACTCGGAGGCGTAGGTCCAGATGCCAAAAAAGCGGTCCATGCCGGTGAAGTCGATGTAGAATTCGTCGATGGACATTTTTTCATAGACCGGAACGGCCTCTTTGATGACGTCGGTCACGAGCCTTGAAAACTTGCTGTAGGTTTGGGTATTACCTTTGATACAAATGGCTTCTGGGCAACGCTCTTTGGCCATTTTCATGGACATACCGGAGTGCACGCCAAAGCGCCGGGCTTCATAGCTGCAGGAGGCCACCACCCCTCTTTCGCTGGTGCCGCCAATGAGAATTGGCTTGTGGTTGAGGCGGCTATCTAAGAGGCGCTCACAAGAAACAAAAAAGGTGTCGAGGTCCATATGAACAATCGAACGACGCGTAGCCATAGGTACAGTCAGTTTAAAAGTGAAACAATAAAAGTTCGATTGGTTGGTGTCACAAAATTAAACAGATTGACGAATAATTCATCAATATTTTGATTAATTTATAGTCAAAAGTTATCAACAAATAAAAAAGCGCGCAAACAGATACTGACATTGTGTCATTTTTGTAACTTGGAACATAATTTGCTACTGAGCAGAAAACACTTAAATCCGTAAAAAATGAAACCAATTTATGTCGTATTGGCCGCTATTGGCGCCCTACTCCTCTTCCTCTTTTTAGGTTACTACAACATGTACAACAAAGCTGTCGGTCTCCAAGAAGGGCTCGACGAAAAATTCGCCAATGTACAATCGGCCTACCAACGCAGAGCAGACCTCATTCCAAACTTACTAGAAACCGTTAAAGGTGCTGCCCAAAACGAAAAGGACATCCTCACGCAAGTTACCCAAGCAAGAGCTGGAATTGTTGGCGCCAAAACACCTCAAGACCTCGAAATCATGGGTCGCAAAATCAATACAGCCATCAATTTGGCGTATGAGGCGTATCCGCAAATCAGGTCTACTGAAAACTTTAGTCAGTTTCAAAATCAATTAGAAGGCACCGAAAACCGCATCAAAACCGAACGCGATCGCTACAACGAGTCTGTCAAGGAATACAACACCCACATCCGCGGCTTCTTTGCGCGCTTTTTCTTAAACGGCGAAGAATTCCCAAGAAAAGAAGGATTTGTAGCTGCTGCTGGCTCAGAAAACACGCCAAAGGTCAAGTTTTAATGCTCAGCAATCTCGAACAACAAAAGGTCTTGGCCAGCATTGCAGCAGCTGAGGCCACAACCAGTGGCGAACTGCGCGTGCACCTCGAGGCTTCTTGCTCCATCGATCCAGTGGCACGCGCCGTCGATTTATTTTACGAACTCGGCATGCAAGCCACCGAACAACGCAATGGCGTATTGATCTACGTGGCCTACGAAACAAAAAATCTAGCCATTATCGGCGACATTGGTATCAATGAATTAGTTCCAACTGATTTTTGGGACAGCGTTCGCGACATCATGGTAACAAATTTTAAGAAAGGTCAAATTGCCGAAGGACTTTGCGCAGCCATTGCCGAAGCTGGAGTCCAGCTCGCAAAGTATTTTCCGCCGCAGGCCAACGACCAAAACGAATTGCCCAATCAAATCAGTTTCGGATGAGTAAATCCATCTTCTTTCTGCTTGCCTGGCTTGGTTGTGTCTCCTTGTTTGCTCAGGTGCCAGAAGTTCCTTCGCCTGCACGCTTCCTCAATAATTTTTCTACGACCAATATCCTTAGCGAAGCCGAACAAGCGCAAATTGAGCAGCGTCTAGATCAATTTGAACAAGAAACCAGCAACGAAATATCGATCGTCATTATCGACGACCTCGGCGGAGACGAGCCCTGGCATTTTGCAACCGAACTCGGAGAAGCCTGGGGGGTTGGCAAAGCCGACAAAGACAACGGCTTGGTGTTTTTGATCAAGCCCACCCAAGAAAATGGAGGGCGTCAGGTTTATTTGGCACCAGGGCGAGGTCTAGAAGCGGCCATTACCGACCTCACATGTCAAGACATTATTCAGCACGAGATCCTACCTGCATTCAAGCAAAATCAATACGCCGAAGGCATCAACAAAGCACTCGACGTCTTATTTGGGCTTGCCAAAGGTGAAATCAACGAGAAAAGCTACCGAAAGCAATTACACCAAAACGACTGGGTTAAAGGCCTCTTTGGCTTGCTCGCTATTTTGTTTATCCTCTTTTTGATCATCAAGCGCGGCGGTGGTGGCGGCACAACCTTCGGCGGCAGACGCGGCGGGCCAGGCTTCTTTTATTTTGGCGGCTACGGTGGCGGTTTTGGAGGAGGCTCTTCAGGAGGCGGCGGTTTTGGTGGCTTTGGTGGCGGTAGCTTTGGCGGCGGCGGCTCTGGAGGCAGTTGGTAATTGAACTCCCATCGAAACCAAATTGAAAAAGAAAGCATAAATTCTCAGTACTGATTTACCATATATCGACAATAAAATGACAACACAAATACCAAAATACCTCTTCACCATATTTGTTTTTTGCCTTCACTACGCGTCGTTTGCACAACAAATTCAAACCATCGCCTTCTACAATGTAGAGAACCTTTTTGACACCATTGACGGTCCCAATGACGACGCCGAGTTTTTGCCAAGTGCCGAAAGCAAATGGGATGCATTAAAGTATGAAGCTAAAATTGTACACATTCGTCAAGTAATGGCCGAATTGAATATGCCAATGGTGTTAGGTGTTTGTGAAATCGAGAACCGCATGGTACTCGAAGACGTTATTGGCCAAGACAAGCGCTACGGAATTGTGCACTACGAGAGCCCCGACGCACGCGGCATAGACGCCGCCATGCTTTACCGCAAAGACTTGCTGCGCTTGAAAGCTTCCGGAAAAATCCGTTTTACGCTGCCCGGCGACAGTATCCCGACTTCCCGCGACATCGTTTGGGCCAAATACCAATACAAAAAAGAATATTTATATGTGATGGTCAATCACTGGCCTAGCCGCCGCGGTGGCCAAGAAGAGAGCGCAGCCAGACGCCTTACAGCTGCACAATATGCCACGCAATTCATCGACTCGATTCAGCGCAGCGAACCAAATGCTAAAATCATCTTAATGGGAGATTTAAATGATCACCCACAAGATGCTGCCCCACAACTTATTGCAACCAAATTAACACCTCAAATCACCAAGGCGAGTGGTCAATTTGGCGGCTCATATAACTACAAAAATGAATGGGATGTACTCGATCATATCTTTGCGTCTGCCAATGCCCTCAATGGAAAAATACAAGTTATGGCAGCAAGTGGTAAAATCCATGATTTTCCATATTTACTCACCGAATACAAAGGGCAAACTGTTCCAAACCGAACCTATGCAGGTCCTAAATATCTCGGAGGTTATTCAGATCACTTGCCGGTATCTGTCCAAGTGATTTTACACCCATAGCTGAGCCTTACCGAGGCTCAGTTCTCACAGGTAGTTTTTGCTTGTAGAGAAACTTCTTTTGCGTCGACTCAAAAGGTCGGTAAATAAAATACACTTCGTTGTTGTGTACCCTCACCTTCTCGACATACCTAAAGGAGAGCTTGACTTTCTGAGTGATCATTCCAGTTTGCAAATCAATTAGCCCAACATAACAATGCCCTTCTTGCTCAAAAACGGCATAAATTTTTCCTGTTTGGCGGTCTTGTTGGAGATTTCTCTGAAAGCCACTCTGCCGGGCTTGGTAATGATGAAAAATCGGTATGGTACGAACAGCTGTCCCATCGCTTAAAAAGACCCGAAGCATATCTTTCGGGTAATCAAAAATATAAATAGTATCCCGAACCAAAAAGAGCGGTGCATACACGGGTTCATAATACAAAGACTGCGTAAAATAAGCTGCACCCACATAAATTTCTGCGTCTATTCCGGTCTGATTTTCTAAGTTTTTTGCCCATAATTTGGTGCGCACGTCTACCCATTTGTATTCCGAGCGATACAACTCCATCATGAGGTCGTCTTGGATCTGCAAGAGGGTTTTGTAGGTAGAATCGAGTTGATCTACGCTGCCGTATTCAAAAGCTGGATAGATATCATTGTAATTCGAGTAAAATAAGCGCGTCTGGCTGCTGTCTACAATAGGAACTAAGTATTTGAAAAAGTAATCTTTTGGGATGTTCACCAAGGTGTAATTGCTGTCAATAGCTTCTAGACCAAAAACGCTTTCAGCTGTGAGCACATGAATGTTGCCCCTGAAATCTCTTTTTAGGACCTGTGCACGCTCCGGTATAGATAAAACAGCAGCGGTGGAGCGGTCTTTGTATACTTGAAGCTGCGCGTCTTTCTGTAAATTCTTTTCGTAGGTCAGTAAAATAAGAGTGCCGTCTGCATCGAGTTCAAAGTCGGCTACACTGTATGTTTTGGAGGCAAAAACGGTGTCGGGTTTATTGGGTTTGAGCACTACTTCTCGCACCTCTTGAACGCGCTCGGTTTTGAGTTGAATGCGCAGCTGAATGGTGTCAGTCGGCTCGAAAAATGGGATCTTGCGCTTGCCTCCAATATAAAACGGATGCGTGTAGCTGACGAAGGCAAATTCTGTTTGATCTGGCTTTACAGTGTTCAAGGAAAAAGAAACAGTACCATTTTGCTTTGAGCTCGCAAAAGCCAAGGTATCAGAACCGGCAATGAGCCAGCAATTGACGTTTGGAATTGCATCTTTGGTTTGAAGGTCGGTGAACGCACAATTGAGTTCTTGGGCAACAACCCCAAAACTAAAGAGTGAAAAGCATAAGAACCACAGCTGTTGCATACAGCAAAGATGCAAACCTTGGTGGATTTTCACAATTTTAGCAAACTTTCTGAATCCAGTGCATCGTGTCGGCAATTTCTCCGGACTTCACGCCATCGAGGTAAGCCTTGATTTTCAGAGAGATTTCACGGGTTTCAAGCGCTGGAAGCATGATTTTTTCGTCGCGGTAACCAATAAGTGCTATTGGTGCAATGGTAGCAGCAGTACCTGCACCAAATGCTTCTTGCAGTTTTCCTGCATGAGCAGCCTCGATGATTTCGGCAACTGTTACTTTGCGCTCTTCTACTGGAATCCCAAAATGTCGGGCGAGTTCTAGGACTGTTTTTTTGGTAGTACCGCGCAAAATAGTATCGGCGTCTTCGGTTGGCGTGATGATTTTGTTGTCCATGACAAATACGATGTTCATGGTACCAGACTCTTCAATGAAAGTGTGGGTTTTGGCATCGGTCCAGACCAATTGATGAAAGCCTTGTTGTTGAGCGAGTTTGGCCGGATACAAAGATGCGCCGTAGTTACCAGCGGCTTTTGCTCTGCCCACACCACCCTCGGCAGCGCGTGTGTAATGCTCCTCAATTTTAACGCGAACAGGCTCTGCGTAGTAGGCGCCAACTGGCGAATTGATGATGACAAACTTGTAGGTATCAGAAGGTTTGATGCCGACAAATTCGTCGGTGGCAAACATAAACGGACGGATATAAAGTGCGTAACCAGGTTTGTTGGTGACCCAGTCTGCATCTATGGCAACGAGTTGCTTAACGGCTTGTAAAAATAATTCTTCTGGAATTTCGGGCATGCACATGCGCGCTGCAGACTCTGCAAAACGTTGTGCATTGAGCTCAGGTCTAAACAAAACGACTTCATTGTCTTTGTTGCGGTAGGCTTTCATGCCTTCAAAAATAGACTGGCCATAGTGAATCGCAGACATCGCCGGATGCATATCGATGGGGCCAAAAGGCAAAATTTCTCCTTGCTGCCATGCGCCATTGGCGTATTCCATCACAAACATGTGATCGGCAAAGATTTTTCCGAAAGGGAGGTTATCCCAATCTACGGCAGACAACTGGCTATTGGCGTTGTGCGTGACGGGGAAGTTGAAGGAAACTCCTGACATAAGCGTGTTAATTGATGCGCGAATATACAGCTAAATCATGGAGCATACAACTTATTGACCTTATTAAAAGCATTCCTTAACTTTGTGTTATGCACGCCTTCACACAAGCCCTCGAAATCCTCCAAAAGCATTGGGGCTTTGCTGCATTTAGATCGAGTCAAGAACCAATTGTCAAGGCTGCGCTTGCAGGTCAAGACACCCTAGCGCTGCTTCCTACCGGTGGCGGCAAGTCTATTTGCTTTCAAGTGCCTGGTTTGCAGCGAGAAGGGCTTTGTTTGGTCATTTCGCCACTCATTGCACTCATGCAAGATCAGGTCGAAAACCTCAATAAACGCGGCTTGCGCGCCAAAGCCTTAACAAGTGGGCTCACCTTCCGAGAGATCGATCAGATCCTAGATAACGCTAGATTTGGCGGTCTTGATTTTTTATACACCTCGCCAGAACGCATCCAATCTGCGCTGTTTATTGAGCGCTTCAAGCGCATGAAAATTTCCTTACTAGTTGTCGATGAGGCGCATTGTATTTCCGAATGGGGCCACGATTTTCGGCCGTCTTTTCGCCAAATTGCTAAATTGCGAAAACTCCAACCCGAAGCACCTATTTTAGCACTCACCGCTACGGCTACCAAAGCCGTACAACAAGACATCTGCGCGCAGCTAGAAATGCCTAAAGCGCAAATCCTTGAAGCTTCTTTTGCCCGAGATAATTTGCAGTATTTAGTGCGGCCCGCACACAACAAAATGCAAGAAATTTTGGCGATTTGCCAACGAGAAAAAGGCACAGGCATTGTGTATTGTCAGACCCGGCGCGCGGTGAAAGAAGTGGCACGCGTTCTTTTGGCCAATGGCTTGCGCTGCGGCATTTACCACGGCGGTCTGAGCGCAGAAGAGCGCAGCCAGATGCTGCGCGCTTGGCTCACAGACAAAAATCAAATCATGGTCGCCACCAATGCTTTTGGGATGGGCATAGACAAGCCCGACGTGAGGTTTGTATTGCATTACGATGTACCCACCTCCCCAGAGGCTTACTTTCAAGAAGCTGGCCGCGGTGGTCGGGATGGCCAGCCTGCTTATGCGCTGCTGCTCCACGAGCACAATGATTTCGAACAAATGCAACAACAGCTTAGCAAAAGCTTTCCGAGTGCCGATCGCGTCGTATTTGTGTACCGTGCTATTTGCAACTACCTTAAGATAGCTATTGGTTCGGGCAAAGATGAGTCTTACCCCTTTGACATGAAAACTTTTTGCCGAACCTTCGAGCTACCCGAAGACGAAGTCTATTATGCACTCAAAATTTTGGCGCAAAATGGCAATTTAACGCTCGACGAAGCCTTTTTTCAGCCAACGCGCCTTCAGTTTATCGTCAGCAATGAAGTGCTCTACAACTTTCAGATCCAACACGAAGCCTTCTACACGCTCTGCGCCACCTTAGTGCGCAGCTATCCAGGCATCTTTGATCAAATGACCCGCCTGCACGAAGACAAAATCATTCAAAGACTAAAAACCACGCCGCAGCGTTTTGAAGAGCAACTAGACTTCATGCAAAAAAACGGCATCATCGAACTCACTAAAAAAAGCAGCCTACCCCTGCTCTATTTTACAATGGAAAGACTCCCTGAGTCTTACCTGCAACTCAAACCCCAAATTTACCTCGAACGCAAGCAAGCGGCTCAAGATAAACTAATGGCCATGCAACGCTATTGCCAAGAGCCCACTTGCCGCGCCCAGCAACTCATTACATATTTCGGGCAAAGCATTGCCCCTTGTGGTCAGTGCGATGTCTGTGTGCCACGCACTTTAAATGAAAGCACTCTTTTGGACTTTCTCCAAGAAGCGCGCAGCATACAGGAGCTCGAGGCCCATTTTTTATGCGCCAAATCTGAGCTCGAACCACTGATTCGTCCACATTTACTCACCGAAAAAATCAAGTTTAAAGCGGGAAGCGGTACGATTCGTAAAATAGCTGCTTGTGGTACGGTAAGTGACT
>RDZL01000197.1 GCA_004295165.1 Flavobacteriia bacterium | reverse complement strand
GAATAATGGCGTACATCATCCAGCCTTGCGTAATGAGCCCCATGCCGATCAAGACAAAGATAGAGAGGAAAAGACCGAGTTTGGCGGCATTTTTTTGACCTATTTTGGCGACAATTTTACCGGTGAGCCCTCCTTGAACCACACCAAAACAAACACCGACTACCGCGAGTGAAACACCGACTTCTTTGATGGTCCAGCCGAATTTTTCCATGGAATAAAAGTTCCAGGTGGAATGCACACACATGGTGGTGAGCACAGTCAAAAACGAAACTAAAAAGAGGTATTTTAATTTTTCAAAGCGTTTGATTTGCTGGAGTGCACCAAAAGGATTGGCGCGCTTGAACTCGAACTTGCGGCGATTTGCTTTGGGTAGCGACTCCTTTAAAACGATCAGGCCATAGATGAAATTGGCCATTGAGAAAAAAGCAGCTACCAAGAAAGGTGTGCGCGAACCGAAGTCGGAGAGCAGGCCTCCGATTGCGGGGCCAATCACAAAGCCAATACCGAAAGCAGCGCCAATCATGCCAAAATTCTGAGCGCGTTTTTCTGGTGTGGAGATATCGGCAATATAAGCCGATGCCGAGGTAAAACTGGCTCCAAAAATGCCCGATATGGCACGGCCGAGTACCAACCAAAATAAATCAGGGGCATAATACATGACTAAATAATCCAGGCTCATGCCGAGCACAGAAATCAATAATATAGGGCGGCGACCGAAGCGGTCACTTAAATTGCCGATTAAGGGTGAAAATACAAACTGCATCAAGGCATACGCACCCATGACCCAACCAAAATACTGCGAGGCCTTACCCAACGGTACATGCGCTGTTTCTGAAATCAGTGTCGGAAACGATGGAATAATGATGCCCAAACCTATGGAGTCCAGGCAAATGGTGATAAGGATAAAAACGAGGGCAGATTTGGGATTGATGACTTGCATAGGGCTTGAATTGGGGTGCAAGTTAGTAACTTCTCTACGATTCCGTAAATCTACGCCATCAGTTTCTCAAATAGTCCGTACCTTCAACTCAATGAAACCCGACGCGCTCCAAACAAATGCTGTAGCTGCATTTGCAGAACAATTTATCAATCAAACAAATCAATCCATCTTCCTAACCGGGAAGGCCGGCACCGGAAAAACTACCTTGCTGCGCAAAATCATGGCTTCCACGCATAAAAATGCGGTTATTGTAGCGCCAACGGGTATTGCAGCGCTCAATGCAGGCGGCGTCACGATCCATTCGTTTTTTCAGTTGCCCTTTTCGGGTTTTATTCCGGAGTTTGGCGCGCAGGCCGCTTTTACCGATACCGTTAAGTTTGAAACCAAAGACACCTTGTTGCGCCATTTCACCATGAACAAAACGCGGCTCAAGCTCATCAGAAACATCGAGTTGCTCATCATAGACGAAGTGAGCATGCTGCGCGCAGACCTCCTAGACGCCATCGACTGGACGCTGCGCAATGTGAGGGGCATTCATCAGCCATTTGGCAATGTACAGGTTTTGTTTATCGGCGACCTCTTGCAGCTTCCGCCGGTGGCCAAACAAGAAGAATGGCAGGTACTGCGCCAATATTACAGCGGTATTTTCTTCTTTCACGCCAAGGTTTTGCAAGAAATACAACCCATATACATCGAGCTGAGCACCATTTACCGCCAACAAGACCAACAATTTATCCAACTGCTCAACCACTTGCGCAACAATCAAATTACCGCCGAAGACCTTTCTATTCTCAACCAATACGTCAAGCCAGACTTCGATGCCACCAAAGAAGAGGGCTACATAACCCTCAGCACCCACAATGCAAAAGCCGACCTCATCAATATCAAAGCGCTTGAAGCCTTGAAAGAAAAAGAATGGCAATACGAGGCCGAAATCACCGGCGAATACCCTAAGCACCTCTACCCTATTGAGCCCACGCTAGCACTCAAACTCGGCGCGCAAGTCATGTTTATCAAGAACGACAACTCCCTTGACAAGCAATATTTCAACGGCAAAATGGGCAAAATTCAATCGCTCAGCGAGCAAGAGATTACCGTGTTTTTTCCCGAAGAAAAAAAGGCCATTAATGTCGAAAAATTTGAGTGGAACAACATCCGTTATGTGCTCAATGCAAGCACTGGCGCCATAGAAGAAGAAGTCATTGGTACCTTTGTGCAGTATCCGCTCAAATTGGCCTGGGCCATTACCGTTCACAAAAGCCAAGGGCTCACCTTTGACAAAGCGATGCTCGACGTATCAGACGTTTTTGCACCCGGCCAAGCATATGTAGCACTTTCTCGCTTGCGCACTTTGGATGGTTTGGTCTTGAAACAACCCATGCGCATGAACGGGCTCTCTAATGACCAACAAGTCATGGCTTACAGTCAAAACAAGGCCGACGAAGCACATTTGCCCGCCGTGCTCGAACAACACACCAAAAACTACTTGCTCCAGACCCTCAGCCAGGCTTTCGACTGGTACACACTGCGCTCCAAATGGAGTTTGCACGAAGCTTCTTACCAAGCCATTGGTGCCAAAAGCGAGAAAACCAAAAACAAAAGCTGGATTGCACTGCAAAATCAGGTCATCCAAGCGAGCAAAGAACCTGCTGAAAAGTTCATGAAGCAGTTGGCCAATATCTTTGCCAAACCTGAGTTTGAACCACAATTCATCAAAGAACGCGTATTGGCTGCCTACCACTATTTCTACCCTCAATTAGATGGCGTGCTGCTCTCCAACCTCCGCAAAATAGCTGAACTCAGCCGGATCCGCAAAACAAAAAGTTATGCCGAAGAATTAGAGGAACTCGACGACATCCTGACCGAAACCATCCTGCAATTAAAGAAAATACGCATCCTGATTGAAGCGGTAGCCAACGGCGAAGAAATCACCAAAAACCGCGTTTGGAACTCAGAAATTACGCAGTATAAATTGTCCAAAATTGCGATTGTGAAGCAAGAACTCCAACAAGTTCCTTCCCTTCTCGACGACCCTATTGACGACGACCACTCTTTCTTGAAAACCACCAAAAAACTGAGCCCAGACAAGAAAGAAAAGAAAAGTACCCAAGAAAAAACGCTTGAATTACTCGAACAAGGCCTTGACACCGCCCAAATTGCCCGAGAACGGCAACTGTCGGTACAAACCATCAATAGCCACTTTGCTTACCTCATTAGAGCCGAGAAAATTGAACTTTCCGATGTCATGAGCCCTAAACGCATCAATGAGCTCGAGCTTATGTTCGAAGGCTTTGAAGGCACGTCCTTGAATCCGCTCAAAGAAAAACTAGGTTCAAAAGTCACCTGGGACGAACTCAAATTGTATCAGGCTGCCATGCAAGTGTAGGTAGTCGTTTGGTTCAACTCACCATTTGTAAACCACCGCATTGATATTCATACCGGCACCCACAGACGCCAAAATAATGACATCGCCTGTGTGGAGTTCGTGCTCTGGGTATTCGCCACGCACCACCGCATCTAATAGCGTTGGCACGGTTGCCACCGAACTATTGCCACACAAATGGATGTTCATGGGCATGATGTGTGCGGGGCGCTCCGCGCGGTACAGGCGGTAAAAGCGGTCAATAATCGCTTCGTCCATCTTTTCATTGGCCTGATGAATAAACACCTTCTTGACATCTTCAATCGCCACACCGCTTTTATCCAAGGCCAGCTTCATGGCAGCAGGCACTTTGGTCAGTGCAAACTCATAGATTTTGCGACCCTGCATTTTGATGTATTTTTCGTGGATGTGGTGCTTGGAGTTCAAGGAAGGGCCATTGTTGAGAAAATACGCCTCGTCTTTGGTAAACGTTTGGGTGGCGTGGGCCAAAATGCCTTGCTCACCATTGTCGCTGCCCGCACTCAAGATACAAGCTCCGGCACCATCGGCAAAAATCATGGAGTCGCGATCGTGAGGGTCTACTACTCGGCTGAGCGTCTCGGAACCAATGACCAAACAATTCGTAGCAGCGCCTGCTTTGATGAAAAGATTGGCTTGTATTAACGCTTCTATCCAGCCCGGGCAACCAAAGAGCATGTCATAAGCCACACAATTGGGATTGGCAATACCGAGTGCATGCTTCACTCGCGACGACAACGCAGGCAACATATCTAAATGATTCGAGGCAAAGCGCACATCGCCAAAATTATGTGCAAATATGATGTAATCAATAGACTCGACATCTATGCCTGCTCCAGCAATCGCGCGTTGGGCCGCTAAAATACCAAGATCAGAATTGGTTTGTTCTTTTTGGGCATAGCGCCGCTCTTGAATACCTGTGATTTCCTTGAATTTCTCAATGATGATTTCATTGCTGTCTTCAAAAGGCTGGTCGATATCCTTGTAGAAACGATGAGAAATGAAATCTTGGTTGGTCATGCGAAGCGTCGGCAAGTAGCTACCGAGGCCTTTGATTACTGCTGGCATAGTTACGTCGGTTTATGACGTAAATGTAGCAATTTATTTAACTTAGTGTAATTTATACACTAAGATGTTTAAAAATTAAACATAAACCCCGTTAGTAAGCCCAACGACTGGTACTTATTTTTAATATATGGATCACTCACTACTTGACCAAAAGCATAGCGATATAACGGCGAAACAGAGAATTGGATTTGTTCATTCACTTGATAAATTATTTCAAATTGTGCGAAAGTATTGAGCACAAATTTTCTTGATTCTACAAGCGCTACGCCATTATTTTGGGGCAAAATGTAGGCGCCATTGCGCTGAATACCATAGCCGAGCCCAACACCTATAGCTGGTTGCAAGGTTAATTTCTGCAATGGAATGCGGTACGATAAGCCCAATGGGATTTGTACGTATTGATAACGATTTGTGCCTTCCACAGAAATGACCTCATATTTATATTGTTCGCCCCATTCCAAGTAGTTCAGACCAGTCTGAAAACCCCAATGCGCAAATTGACACTGATAGCGCAAATTGAAATCCCAGCTAGAAGTGTTGCGCTCGCCGAGCTCACGCCATTCGCGAATTTCTTTTGCTGAATATGGCTGCGGAAAGACCCACGACACTCCGGATTGATCCACCTCGAAACTCGAGATAATACCACTCACACCAAATTGCAAACCAAGCTGGTGTTGAACGCGTTTGGTGGATGACTTTGCCTGAATGGGTAGTTGGGGCATTTCATTATGGAGCGTCGAGACACTGTCTATTGGATGATCGTCATAAAGTAAAATGGGGTTGATGACATACGTTTCTTGTTGTATATCAATATTTTCAGTTGAAAGAGCTGCAACTTTAGAGGAAGAAAGCGCTGTGGTTGGTGCTGATATTGATAGAGACGAAGCGTTATTTATTGAAGATGAAACCTTAGTTGTTGCAGGAGACGGAGAAGAAGACTTATTGATGGATGATGACGTTGACCATGTAGCGTTCCTTATAGACAAAGATGATGTGGATTTTGATTTTGAGCTAGATGAAGGTGTAGATCGAACAAGCGCTGCCGATTTATTCGGAACCTTTGATTTGGCGCGTGTGGGAAGCAAGATAAAATAAGTGCCTAAAAAAAGGACAGCACCAAGAGCGGAGAATATCCACCAAGCAAAAAGTGGCTTGCGGCGCTTTTTTTCGAGCGCATCTAAGCGCGCTTCGAGGTCTTGCAAAAAAGCCGGGCTAGGGCTTTCATGGACGCTGTCTTGGAGACCTGAAAAAAGTTTATCCAACGGATCTTTGACTTGGTTTTTCATGGGTAAGATCGATTAATTCACGTAATTTTTTGCGCGCCATTTTGGTGTGCCACTTGGAGGTTTCTTCCGTGACGCCCAATTGCTGCGCGATTTCTTTATGGCTGTAGCCTTCGATGGCAAAGAGATTGAATACCAGTCGGGCCGGTTCGCTTAATTGCAGGAGAAGGTTTTGGAGTTGTTCGTTGGTAAAAATGGCATCGGTCTGAAAATCTTGGACACCGCGCTCTTCTACGGGCGCATCGAAGCGATAAAGCTCGTTGTAGCGTTTGTTTCGACGGTATTCGTCGATGATTTCATTGGAAATGATGCGCTTGACCCAACTCAAAAAGCGCCCTGTTTGATAAGACTCTAGATGGAGAATGACTTTGATATAGGCGTTATTGACAACCGTCATTTGTTCGTCGGTGTTGTGGTAATAGCGGCGTGCAGCCGAAATCAAAACCGGATAACACAACTGATACAAAGCCAGCTGGGCTTTGCGCTCGCCCGCTTGCGCGGCTAAAAGCAGGTGTTTCTCTGGTTCAGAATACATAGAGGCGTTGTGCACAACCTAAGGTAACGTAAAAACTTGACTTGAGGTGTAGTGTAACTTTTCATACCCTTTAATTGTCTCAACTAGGCAAGATTTAAGCATTCTATATAAAACCAAACCCTATGAAAATCCATTCTATTACCCTGCTGCTGATTTTACTTCCCTTCACCAACTGGGCACAATTCAGCAATACAGCAGACGAACTCGAATTCAGTAACCCCGCCTATCATTCGGATGCGCGCGTGCATGGCAAAGGGTATCAGGCGAGTTCCTTCAATTCCAATTTTGCATACATGGGTTTCAATTCCGTGTATAGTACAAATTACCAAGGTGCACTGCGCTTTCAGCAAAGTATGGGCAAATGGAAATTTGGTTTCCACACAACACAAACGGGGATATCCTGGTATAACAATACAGTAATAGGCCTCAGTTTAGGCAGAGATTTTGCCATCAATCGGGATTGGAGCATCAGGCCTGCTATCGGTCTCAATTACGATCGCATGAAATTTGAATCACCTATTATTGATTTTATAACTGACAAATATCAACTGGTAGATGTAGACTTAGGCTTTCAGCTGCGCTACAAAACTTGGCAATTATTTAGCGCCGTTAATTCAATTTATTCCTCAAAATGGTACATTGAAAACGGCAGCACGGAGCCCTTCTACCTGACCAACACAGCCAGATTACATATTGGCCTTCAAAAATCATTTCAAATCGATAGCCTGCAGCGCATAGATGCCGCGGTCATTTTTGACAATTTCCAAGGGATTCAATACCTCAACACCTCGGTGAGTTATTTGCGAAATACAAATCATTTTCTATTAGGTTATGGGTACCGTCAGTTGAATTTAGGTTACGGTAGGCAATTTGCTGGCGCACATCAAGTCATGTTGAGTTTGAACCTGAATCAACCGAGCAAGCTGAGCAACACACTCAGATACGGCTTTCAACTCAACTACAAATGGCAGCTGATGCACAAGGCTGCAAGCCTAAAATTTACAGGAACACCAGCCTTTTAAAATACTAAAAATCAAATTATAGCGTTAAGGGCAAATGCGGATTTTACTTTTGACTTTGCTCTTGCTGTCCGTAGAGGCAGCCGCTCAGTTTTGGCAGCAAGAAGCCTCTTTTCCTGGCATGGCACGCGACGACGGTGCGCAATTCAGCATCGGTAGCCTGCACTTTTGTGGCACGGGTCGCGGCAGCGATTTTGGTTGCACCCGGGACTTCTTTGTCTATGACTCCTACAATAGCACTTGGAATACCGCTGCACCGCTGCCTATTTGGCAAGAAAGACAATATGCCAGCGCCTTTAGTTACCAAGAGAAAGGCTACATTTTGGGTGGAGAAAATTGCAACGGTTTTTATTTCACAACTTTTTGGCGCTATGCTCCCCTAACGGATACCTGGGACCCCATGCCCGAATTTCCAGGAGTAGGCCGTGCGGGCGCGCAACATTTTTTGATTGGCGGCGATCTTTATTGGGTTGGCGGACGCTCTGCGAGTGGCATTCTCAATGAGGTGTGGTGTTTTCACTTCAATAGCAACCAATGGGAACAACTTGCCAACCTGCCCTTCAACGGCATTTGGCGCGGTGTCGGCTTTGCCAATCAAACCAATGGGTTTGTTGCGGGTGGGCGCACCGATGATGCGAATCAAACCGGATGGAATACCGATACCTGGCTTTACGACCCACAAAACGACCAATGGAGCAACTACACCGCTCAACTCAACATGGGCAGCCGAATGTATATCGGAAGTGCACAAAAAGATACGCTCCTATTTGTTTTTGGTGGTGTCGATATCAATGACAACGTGCTGAGCAGTTTAGAAAAAATCAACCTAAACACCTTTGAAATAACGCCGCTAC
>RDZL01000196.1 GCA_004295165.1 Flavobacteriia bacterium | reverse complement strand
TTCATTGGTTGGTTTTGGTTTCGGAGTCGCCTCCGGAGCGCTTGGTTTTGGAGTCGCCGGCTTTGTTGGTGCAGGTGCCGGAGTTGGTTTTGGCGCCGGTGTGGGCTTCGGAGCAACTGGTTTTGGAGCCACAGGAGCGGGAGTTGGCGCTGGTCTTGGGGTCACTGGCCTTGGTGCAGATGGTACCGGTGTATTTACATTTGCTGGGGAACTGAAGTTGTCTTCTTTGCCCTCAGCTTGCTTGTTCCCATTCGGGTTGGTCATGATGCCTTCGCCGCCTGTCCCGTCGTATGTCACTAAATATGTGTCGGTCAAGGTGCCGCAATCATTCGTAACGGTGATGGTGAGGTTATTGAGGCCTGGGATAAGGCTGATCTCTGCCAGAATATTGCCGAGGTTGTTACTGAAACCCGTGAGCAGCTCGCCATTCATCGAAAGCGTAACAGTCATGCTGCTGGTGTAATTCAATATTTGGGCATTGTAGGTAAAAATAGACTGGTTGGTGGTGTGTCCGTTCGGGTCCATGTTGTAGATCACTTGTGGAATCGAGCAGGGTTGGTAGCTGATGTCTCTTGTTTTGGTATCGGTGCCGCAAGTATTTGTTGCGCTGAGGCTGATGTTGTTGTTGCCTGCCGATAAAACTAATGGAATACTGAACTGATTGCCGAAGAGGGTGCCGTTTGTTTGTGTAATGCCATTGTTGAGAACTTGAATGGCAGCTACTTCAGCGATTTGTGTTACCGTTGCAATTACAATCAAGTTTGGGTTGGTAGCGCTTAAAACGCCAGCTGCCGGGCTCGTAATTTCCACACTTGGTTGTATACAAGGCGCAGTGTAGGTATAGGTAACATTTTCAGAGGCAACACCGCAATTGTTTTGTGTGGCAAGTGTAACTATATTCGATCCGTTGATGAGTTGAAGGGTAGCAGTGATCGCGCCATTTTGAAAATTAAAAGGTACTACCGCGTTATTCAACAATAAATTGACATTCTGGGCATTTATCACGCCACTCACGGTTGCACTGAACTGCAAGGTTGGATTTGTAAGCGAACCAGCAGCTTGTCCAAATTGAATCTGCGGGGCTGCGCAAGGCACGTAATTGATATTGAGTGTTTGACTAGTGCGGTCGCAAGCATTTTTACCTTGAATGACGATTGTATTTGGGCCAGGGACTAAATTTAACGAGGCACTTAATGTTTGATTTTGTAAGGTAAATGGTTGCCCACCTTGGCCATTCAATGACAACATGATTTGATCACTACTGAGCGCGATAGCTTGAGCGCTTAGCGATAGTGCGGAATTGGCAACGGTGCTGCCGTTTAGGCCAGCATTTGAAATTGAAATTTGCGGAACAACACAAGGTTCGTAATTAATGTTCCAAGTTTGCAAATCAGCGCCACAATTATTTGTTGCACTCAGTGTTAGCAAATTATTTCCATTGGAAAGCTGAACGCTCGCTGTAACGGTGCCATTCTGAAAACTAAAGGAAATCGGAGCGCCATTATGCAACAAACTCAATTGATTGGCATTGGTAATTTGAGCAACTTGAGCACTCAAATTGATGGCTTGATCAGCGCTTTGTAAAGTTGGAGACGGACTGATATTGCTTATTTGCGGTGCGGTACATGGTTCATAAACGATGCTCCAATTTTCGATGTCACTGCCGCAAGTATTCGTAGCGACTAAATTGATCAGGTTGGCGCCTGGCTGCAAGTTAAAAGTAGCGCTAAGGTTATTATTATTGAAGCTGTAGTTGTGAGCTTGTCCGTTAAAGTTTAATTGAAGTTGATTGGCAAAAGTATTGGAAACAATTGCGCTATATGCAAAGCTATTATTGCTAGTGGTAGCTCCGTTAGGAATGGCAGCAGTAGTAGTAATTTGCGGTGCCTGACATTGTGTATAATTGATTTGAATATTCTCGTTGTCGGTACCACAAGCATTTGTGACTTGAATGCTGATTTGATTCGAACCTTGAACTAAGTTTAAAGCGCTATTGATTTGGTTGTTAATGAACGAGAATGGCACGTTAGCTCCATTTAATTTGACTTGAATGGCTTGGCTATTACCGATGTTGCTCACATTAGCCATTAGGTTTAAGTTTGGCGAGCTGGTAGTGGTGCCACTTGCACTTGGTTGGAGTAGGGTAAGAACCGGTGCTACACAGTTATCGTAGCGCACAAAAATCGTTTTGTTGGTTTGCCCGCAGCTGCGCGTAGCAGTCAATACAATTTGATTGAGACCAGTTTGCAAACTCAAAACTGAACTGAGGTTTCCAGTTACGGAATTGAAATTACCGTTCGAATAAGCAAAAGCAACTGGTGAGCCATTGTTGGTGAGGCTCAATCCAATCTGACTCGGCATATTTTGAATGGTGGCAGTCAGCGGGAAGTTACTATTCGTGACAACAAGAGGTGAGTTACTTGAATTGTTGTTCCAATTGCCTAAAATATTGACGCTAGGTGCCAGGCAGTCGTCATAGGTGTATGTAAATGTTTCGACATCGGCCCCACAATCATTGGTGGCGGTTATCGTTAGCGTATTGACGCCCGGTAGCAATTGCGCATTGAGCTCAATTGCATTATTTGAGGCAGTGTAAGTAAATGAATTTTGCTCAATCCCGTTGAAAATCACTTTGATATTGTTGCGGTTGCTCACGTTACTTACTGTTGCACGCAAACGCAAAGCTGCATTGTTGAGTGTGCTGTTAATTGCTGGGCTCGTGATTGCGATTGCGGGTGGGGTGCAATTTTGGAAATTGATCGAAGTTGTGATCAGGTCAGTTCCGCAGGAATTGGTATAACGGATCATGATATTGTTCAAGCCAGCTGTAAGGGTGATATTCGCAGAGATGTTTGAGCCAATGAGCTGTGCGTTGTTCACCGCTACATTGTTGTGCAAAACGAGCAATTGGCCGTTTTGAGTGCTGCCATCGAGTTTGGCACTGAGGGCAAGTGTGCCCACATTGGTGGTGGTGCCTGGTGCGTTGGGTTGCAACCAGCTGAGTTGTGGCGTGCGGCAGTCGTCGTAATTGATGGTGATTTGATCAAAGGCGCTACCGCAATCGTTACTTGCATTGATGCGGATAATGTTTGTTCCAGGGGTCAGGTTGATACTGCGTTGCAACAAACCATTATTGGGATTGAAATTGAAGCCACTCACCGACATGCCGTTGTGCAAAATCTGAATTTGGTTGTTGTTCAAATGACCACTCAGCGTAGCATTGAGCGCATAAGTAGCTTGCTGAACGGTACTGACGTTGGCACTCGCATTCAAGATCTGAACGGTTGGTAACTGACAAGCTACTTGTTCAATTTGAACAACTTGCGTTTTGCTGCCACAATTCGTAGTGGCGGTTAGCGTGAAGGTATTAAGGCCCGCAAGGAGAGTAACGGTTGCTTCAACGCGTTTTGTTTGAGGATTAAAATTAAAAGGGATAGCTTGATTTTGAGCGTTGGTCAATTGCAGTTCTTGTGCAGTAGCTACATTAGCTACATCGTAGCGCAAAACCATAGTGGTTACTGAAACACTTGTTTGCGGCTGCCCAATGAGGCTAATGATCGGTTGCGGACAATTTTGCGTGAAATTGGAGATATTGGTAACCGGTGGGTGGTAGTCGCGGATAGGTGCTGGTTTTGATTCTCTTCCTTTAAAATGGAGCTGAAAAAAGCCAGAAGTATAATGATACCAGTCGTTTCTAAGGCGAGGGTCGGCTTGGGTAAGGCCATCAAATGAATCGGCCATTGTAAAGGTGGTTTTGTGTTCAATGCCAAAACTGAAGCGTCCTTTGTGATAAGCCAAACCAAAACCAAGACTCGGCATCCAGTTCACTGCCCACTCATTACCCTGAAGGCCATCTAGTCGGGTTTCATAAATTTGATCGGTAAAGCCGAGTAATTGTTGTTGCGCAGGCATAGACAAATCCAAGCTGTTGTAGTCGTAAATACCATTCGTATCCAATACATCGGACCAAGTTTGTTGCCAAGTGAGGCCAACGCCGCCAAAAATATAAGGATCAAAACCGGTGCGCTCACGCAAGCGGCCTGCATGTAAAACGAGTTCTAAATCTAATTCTCTGATATCCGAACGAAAGTTGTGGACATATTGGTTGTTGCCAGTCAAATAAGGATTCAATACAGGATTGAAATTTAAATCTTGTGCATTTAATGTAGCAAATGCATCTGCTGCACCATACCATTGCCCTGCTAAGAAGCGACCGCGAAGGTCAAAAGAAAGCGCGCGGGCATAATCGTAATTAAAGGAACGACCCAAAGTGAGCCCCCAACCATTGTAGCGTTCGTGGTCGAGGTCTGTGCTGTGCCAAGTACTGCCGTAATTGAGGCCCCAAAACCATTTAGAAGAACTGTAATTGACGTTTTGTGCTGAAATACTCGTTAGCGTAAGAGCAAAGAGAAGAAGTGCGTAAAGTTTTCTCATGTATTTTGTTTTGTGGGGCTTGCCTAAATTTTGTGCCAAAGTTCTTAAAAATTAGCTTTTTAAGAAAAAAATAACAGGCGAATTTAAGGTTTGGGATAGTAAGTGTAGTTGGTAAAGCGCAAAATACTCAGCTGATCTGCGCTTACATCTTTTTTGATCAGGGAGCCTAAAAACCCTGTTTTGTAGTCGTAAACAATTTGATAATCAGTTAGGAATTTGCCATTTTCGTAGCGATGCATCTCGATTAAATTGCCCCATTGGTCATAGCGATAGCGCCATTCGTCTTGTGCTACTTGCAAGGTATCTGTAAAAGTTGCTTTAGTGGCTAACAACCCGGTTTGGTTATAGCTGAACTTAGTGCTTTCACTATTTTGCGAAATGCGGTAATAGGTAGTGCTACTGCGCAGGTAGTTTTCTTCATCATAGACCTTGCTTACTTCAAGATAGGGTTTTTGATAGTTGTTGTAGCGCGTGTAGTTTTCAGGTTGGTCGTTGTGGTAGCGCAGGGTTTCAGTGCGCATTTTGACCGAAGACAACAAGGAATCTTTGCGGTGGTTATAGACATCTCGATAAAGCGCAACGCTAGTCAGTCTTGAAAGTGAGTCATAGGTGTAGTGCTCTGAAATGGCTCCACCATAAGCAGCATAACGGTGCAAGCGTAGCTCACCACTTTCAAAATACGCATAATGATGAAAAATACTGTCTCTGACAGCTCCTTTTTGAAGGATTTCCATGCTGGCAATGAGTTGGCCTTTTTGATTGAAAGTATACTTGAAGGTGTCGGGGCTTGGCTTAAAAGCTTCACTTCCTTTTTTGTAAGTATAAAAACCAGCTATGGTTTGAATATGCTGAGCAGCGATGAGGCTATCGTTGAAAAATGGCTTGGCGCTAAAGGCTTGTCCTTCTTGATTCAAGATAAACTGCGCGTGTAGCCCGACAGCACAACAACTCCATAGAAAGAGCAAAAATACCTTCACTAGCGTAGGCCCAATAAAACGCTCTTCCAACTCGCTTTTTGTGCGATGACGCCTTCGAGTTCAGCAATGCTGATGCGGTCTTGGGTCATGGTGTCGCGGTCGCGGATGGTGACGGTGTTGTCTTCGAGGGTTTGGTGGTCAACGGTAATAGAGTAAGGTGTACCGATGGCGTCTTGGCGGCGATAGCGCTTACCAATTGAGTCCTTTTCGTCGTAGAGCATGCTGTATTCAAGCTGTAATTGCGACATGATTTCGCGCGCTTTTTCTGGCAAGCCGTCTTTTTTGATGAGCGGTAAAATAGCAGCTTTGTAGGGCGCCAACACAGCTGGAATTTTGAGCACAACGCGTTCGGAGCCGTCTTCTAGGGTTTCTTCTTGATAAGCTGCGCTCAGGACGGCCAAGAACATGCGGTCTAGGCCAACAGATGTTTCGACAACGTAAGGCACATAACTTTGGTTGAGCTCCGGATCAAAAAATTGCAATTTTTTGCCAGAGAATTGTTCGTGTTGTTTGAGGTCGAAGTCGGTGCGGGAGTGGATGCCTTCGAGTTCTTTGAAACCCATCGGAAAATTATATTCGATGTCGCAGGCAGCGTTGGCATAGTGTGCAAGTTTCAGGTGGTCGTGGAAGCGGTAGCGCTCATTGCCCAAACCTAAGTTTTGATGCCATTTTGTGCGAAGGGTTTTCCAGTAGTCGTACCATTTCATTTCTTCGCCTGGGCGCACAAAAAATTGCATTTCCATTTGTTCGAACTCGCGCATGCGGAAGATAAATTGGCGTGCCACAATTTCGTTGCGAAAGGCCTTGCCAATTTGCGCAATACCGAATGGAATTTTCATGCGGCCAGATTTCTGCACGTTCAAGAAATTCACGAAAATACCTTGAGCGGTTTCTGGACGCAAGTAAATGGTACTGGCGTCGCCGGCAACAGAACCGAGTTCTGTAGAGAACATGAGGTTGAACTGACGGACTTCTGTCCAGTTTTTGGAACCTGAAATTGGGCAAACAATTTCGAGATCGATGATGAGCTGACGCACACCTTCTAAATCGTTTGCTTCGAGCGCAGTTTTCATGCGCGCCTCAATTTGTTCGATCTTTTCTTGGTTGCGAAGCACATTTGGGTTGGTGGCCCTAAACTGAGCGGCGTCGAAGGTGTCGCCAAAACGTTTTTGCCCTTTTTCTACTTCTTTCTCGATTTTTTGACGAATTTTTTCGATGTGGTCTTCGAGTAAGACATCGGCGCGGTAGCGTTTTTTGGAATCTTTGTTGTCAATTAAAGGGTCATTGAACGCATCGACGTGGCCAGAAGCCTTCCAGGTTGTAGGGTGCATGAAAATGGCAGAATCTAAGCCTACAATGTTTTCATGCAATTGTACCATGGCCTTCCACCAATAGGTTTTGATGTTGTTTTTGAGTTCTGCACCCAACTGACCGTAGTCGTAGGTGGCAGCGAGCCCGTCGTAAATTTCTGATGACGGAAAAACAAATCCGTATTCTTTGGCGTGTGAAATGAGGTCTTTAAGGCGGTCTTTTTGTGCTTCCATAGTTGCAAAGATACGAAAAGCACTATTTTTACTCCATGATTTTTTACCTCGACCCGCAGCATTTTATTGACACAAGTGCACCCATCGATCTTTCTATGGGTCTAAGTGCTACTTCAGACAACCCCAGAGCCTGGTACGTAGACGCTCCGCGCATGGAGCCCGTTCGGGTAAATGGATTTGTCGGCAGCGTGGCAGAGGGTGGTGCGGTTAATTTTCGAGATGTTTTTTTCAATCCGCACGGGCACGGCACCCACACAGAATCTTATGGCCACATCAGCAAAGAAATTTATCCGGTGAGTGCAGCACTCAAAAACTATTTCTTCAAGGCTACCTTGATCAGTGTTGTACCGCGCGTATTGGAAAATGGAGACCGCGTGGTTTTTGCCGATCAACTCGAGAACTTATTGAATAGTCAGCATACTGAGGCCATTTTGATCAGAACTTTGCCCAATAATATCGAGAAGTTATCGCTGAATTATTCGGGTACCAACCCTTGCTATTTTGATGTGGAGGTGGTTCAGTTATTAGATCAGCTAGAAGTGAAGCATTTTTTAGTAGACACCCCATCAGTGGATCGAGAAGAAGATGCCGGCGTATTGGCTTTTCATCATGCATTTTGGAAAGTGCCCGAGGCGCCAGTTGCAGACCGCACAATCTCTGAATTGATTTTTGTTCCGAGCGAGGTGGCAGACGGCCCGTATATTTTAGAGTTGCAGGTAGCGCATTTTATCAATGATGCGGCCCCGAGTAGGCCTTTGCTATATGCCATAAACGAAAAAAAGGACTGACGAATCAGCCCTTTTCCTAGTAGTAGACAAAACTGTCTGAGTGGTGCGTTGTAAGTAATAAGGACAGGAACTTCTCGTGCACATTCCTTTCGGACGTTGACAAAAACTATTAAACTCTTATCAAACTAGAAAATGAAACTGCCTCTCCAAGCAGCTTGTCAACTGCTATGCACAAGAAGTAACCTGTTTCTCTCCTTATTTCAAAATAAACTTACAGCGAATTACTTGAACTCTTTGGGTCAAATGAACATCATCTCGGATTGACTGAATATTAGCCCATTTTTTGTGAATATCGCATTTGGGTTTGCTTTGTTATTCCACAACTAAGGTTTTTACCTGTGGATCACCTTCTATTTGTATCAAGTACAAGCCCTGATATAA
>RDZL01000195.1 GCA_004295165.1 Flavobacteriia bacterium | reverse complement strand
TACAGCATATTGCCATCGTCTGGACCTACCAAGACGAGCAACAAATGCGCGATTTCGTTAAGGCGATAGATGTATTGCTACAGCAAAAGAAATTTGCCCACGCGCTCATCATTGTGAATGTTCCTAAAGACCTCGACAAGAAAACCCTACCGCCACATTTCTTGATTTACTACAACTCGCCAGCCGATTTCTCGATGTTTGGCAAGCTCAAAGATGTGCAACTAGAGGCTGAACTTCAAAAGAACTACGATCTTTTGTTGTGGTTTGGTTCCCCAGAGTCTAAAATCAAAGGTTTATTGCAAAAATCAAATATCAAGCAATGGCTTGGCATCAATGAAGTAGATCCGCTTTTTGACATGTTGCTCAACACCCAGCAAACTACGCCTGCTGGCCAACTCGAATTCATTCAACACACCCTACAACGCATTCAATCATGAAAACATTCAAAGGCTCAGGTGTCGCGCTCGTGACGCCATTTCAGACCGATGGCAGCATCGATTTTCAGGCACTTCAACAACTCGTTTCTTTACAAATCAAAGGAGGAACAGATTTCTTAGTGGTTCAGGGTACCACTGGCGAGTCTCCCACTTTAAGTCAAGACGAAAAACGCAAAGTGTTGGATACCGTATTGGAGGTCAACAACGGCCAGTTGCCCATTGTTTATGGCATTGGCGGCAACAATACCGCTGGCTTAGCAGTACTTTTTCAAAACTTACCAAGTGGTGTAGACGGCATTTTGTCTGTTTCACCTTACTACAACAAACCAATTCAAAAAGGTATTGTGGCGCACTTCAAGCAAGTGGCTTCTTTCACCGATTTACCGATCATTCTCTATAATGTACCGGGCCGTACGGGTTCTAACATGAGTGTAGAAACCACTCTTGAGCTGGCCGAAATTCAAAATGTTGTTGCGGTCAAAGAAGCTTCGGGCAACATGGAGCAAATCATGGATATCATTCGCCAGCGCAAACCAGGTTTTGGCGTGCTATCCGGCGACGACAACCTCACCATGCCGCTCATTGCAGCTGGTGCCGATGGTGTCATTTCTGTAGTGGCCAATGCTTTTCCGGAGCGCTTTTCGCAAATGGTGCACGCCTCCATGGAAGGCAACTTGAACCTCGCAAAGGAAGCACATTACGATTTATTTAATGTCACCAAAATGTTCTTTGAAGAAGGAAACCCAGGTGGTGTTAAGGTTGCATTAGCGCAACGAGGCCTGATGCAAGAAACCATGCGCATGCCGCTTTATCCTGTGTCAGAGGGCTTGCGCAGCCGCATTCAAGCCGAGACCAAGCGTTTGTTGTCTGGCATTTAAAGATGTATCAAGTAGTTGCGTTTTTGATTTGTGCTTGCTACTTGTGCGCTTGTAACAACGGAGCGCCGCAAAAATCTGCAGAAAAGTCCGCTTTGGTGGTGCCTACAAAAAAGAAGGATGGCCAAGCGCTAGACGCTAAACTTCATCCAGATTTAGTAGACATCCAACAAAGTCATTCCCAAATTCAAATTGAACTCAAATACACGACTTCCGCTAATTTTTTAGGCGAAAAGCTTTATTCTAAAATCGACAAAGCCTATTTGCAAAAAGATGTCGCAGCCCGCTTGGCGCGCGTTCAAAAAGCACTGCGGCAAACACATCCAGGATACCAACTTTTGATTTACGACGCTTTGCGCCCAGTTACTGTGCAGCAAAAAATGTGGGACGCCCTCGATTCGCTACGACCGGTGGAACGCGCTAAATTTGTCTCTAATCCAAAAAACCTGAGCTTGCACAATATGGGTGCTGCCCTAGACCTCACCATTCTCGATGCCAAAGGCAATCCGCTCGATATGGGCGCAGGTTTCGACGATATTCGGCACATCGCTTACCCGATCTACGAAGATTCCTTTTTGAGAACAGGTCAACTGACCCCCTTGCAAGTCCAAAACAGAAAACTCTTGCGCAGCGCCATGCAAGCACAGGGGTTCAGGCAACTCCCAACCGAGTGGTGGCACTATAATGCCTGCAGTCGGGAAGAAGCAAAAAGCAAATACAAGGTTTTTTATACCGAAAACGATATTTTTACAACACCAACATCAAATTAAAGCGCATGAAATCAATTTTACTTTCTGTCCTAGGCCTCATTTTGGGCGCAATTACCAACGGAATACTCGTTCAAATCGGCACTAACGTCGTTGAAGCGCCTTTAGGACTTGACTTATCGACTGAAAAAGGTCTGGCCAAAGCTATGCCACTCATGGAATTCAAGCATTTTGTTTTTCCATTTTTGGCGCATGCATTGGGTACTTTTGTAGGCGCGTTTTTTGTGAGTAAAATGCGTGTCAACCGCACTTTGATCAATGCCATGGCCATAGGATTTGCTTTTCTTGCTGGCGGCGTCATGATGGTGGTGATGCTACCTGGTACGCCGGTCTGGTTTATCTTATTGGATTTAATCGTAGCCTACTTGCCTATGGCTTATTTGGGCTACAAACTCGGGCAGCGCTAGTTATTCGATAGGGCCCTGCTGAAAAATCAGCCTTCCTGGCCGCGTGTAGGGAATGAAATACTTGAAGTCAAGGCCAAAACCTGAGGCCGAAACCTCGCCATAAGCGGTTTGTCCGAAATTTTCATAGCTATATTGAGACAACAATACAAACGCAGGCTGCATCTGAACAAACGCAGTAGCACCTATATAATAAACGCCGTATTTCTTGTTGCGGTATTCAAAGCCCATACTGGCCCTGAAATCAAAGCCTACTTTTTTGTTGATTTCTACCAAGCCGACTTGCCTGAACTCATGTTTGTCCGATGGATTGACGTAGGTGGCTACGCTTGAAGGTTTGTAGAGAATGGCGGCACCAAGTGCGGCATTCGCAAAAATGGAGCGGCTGAGTTGGATGCCGATATTGCCTTGGATTGGGATTTCAAACTGTACAAAACGCAGCCGTTGTGTGACGCTGAGTGCGCTGTCTGTGCGGGTGCTGTTGATGCTGAAATTGCGTTGATTGTAGTAGAGGCCAGTTTCTAAGGAAATGAGGTCGGTGAGGCCATAGCGCAGCACGCCGCCGAATGTGTAGCCGTCTGTGGGCGTGAGGTTGGTCTGGAGGACGCTATCCGAAAATTTCTGCAGCCCCGATTGCATTTGCTGCATGGGGGCAATGTGTCGGTAATGAAAACCAAAATAGTTGGGTTTACCCAATTGATTGAAGGCCTGAGACCAACTCAAAAACGGAGTGACAACACATAACAAGAGCAGCAGACGCATACGCAAAGAAACGAAATTTTGACCGAAAGGGGGAGTTATTCGGTGATCCAGGTGCAATTGTATTCTAAGGGGCGGCGGTGCTGGTTGCTCGGCCAGTCAATAGAAGGGTAGCCAATGTAGAACAAGCCCAAGCACTTATCTTTTTCGTCGAGTCCGAGAAAGTGCTTCATTTCTTGGCTATAAATGAGTTTGGGCGTGGCCCAAAAACCGCCCAAACCATAAGCCGTGCAGCTCAAGTGCAAGTTTTGGATGGCGCAGGCCACCGCTTCAATTTCTTCTATTTCTGGAATTTTTTCGCTGTCTTGTCTTTTCATAGACACCGCAATCACTGCAGAAGCGAGTAGGGGGCGTCGCAGCATTTTGGCGAGTTTGGCGTCGTCTTGTTGCTCGGTTGGTGTGAGTTCCATGTAGGTTTGGCCCAAAAAAGTACTGAGCTTTTGGCGACCATCTTCCATAAAAACCTGAAAGCGCCAAGGTTGAGTGTTGCCATGGGTTGGGGCCCATTGTGCGTTGTTGAGCAGCAATTCGATTTGTTCTTTGTGGACCTTTCTGTCCGAGAATTGTTCGGGGTAAATGGTGCGTCTGGAGCGAATCAGCTCGTTGATTTCAGAAAGGTTGAAGCGCATATGAAGTGTTTAGTTGCAAAATTAGAATTTACTACCTTAGGTGCATGAAACATTGGTGGCATATTTTACTTTTTTTAGGTATAAACTCCTATTTAGCTGCTCAAACCCAACCAGCAGGCTTTTCAAAGAAAATTTCAGGTGAAGACATTAGCTATTTTTCGCCTTTTCGCGAGTTTGCTGATCTCGCTTTATTGACGCGCTGTAATGGTGTTTCACCAATTGAGTGGGAGGCAAGCACGCCAACAATAGAAGCTGGTGTGGCTAAATATCAGTTTTTAATCGGTTTTTCGAATGGAACGAGCGGTGCCGATCGCAATTTTGACTTCTTTATGAATGGGAAACAGCTCTTTACATTTACCACAAAGAAGAGTTGGGTAAATGAACGATTTTCTCAACTGGGTCGCAATTTTGCTCCTGAGGCAAATTGCCGTTTTACCCTTCTTGAAAAAGACATCAATAAAGACATGTTTGGTTACCTTGAAGTTGAGCTTCCTTCTCAAGGATTGGATCAAAATGCAGTATTTAAAGTTGTAGGACAGGATGCGCAAAGCCGCGATTGGCTAATGGTTTTTCAATACAAAGCAGATACAAAAGTTAAAGTGCAGGCCAGTGCGCTTGTACTCAGAGCAGAACAAAAGCGCCCAATCAATGTACAGTGCCTTATCCCAGAAGGAATAGATAGTATATCATTTGTTTCAGCTTTCGTTTCGTTTCAAAATCAATTTGAACCCGGTTATCATTACCTGACCTTACCAGCTTATCCGGTGGGTTTTGTTGGTTCCGATACCTTGCATTTTCGAGCATATGCGCGTGGCAAGATCAGCATAGATTCGCTTATTGTTCTGGACGTCAAACCGATTAAAGACCTGGCCTTTCATCTCATTCACCACTCACACAACGATATCGGTTATTCGCATCTACAGACAGATGTGGCCAAAATTCAGACTGAAAATATCCGGTCTGCGCTGCGCTGGATTGCAAAAGGAGGTGTTGGTGCTGTTCAGCCAATATGGCACATTGAATCTTTATGGGCGGTGGAGAATTTCTTAAAAGAAGCGAGCGCAGCCGAAGAAGCACAGTTTGTGGCTGCCGTCAAAAGCGGGAATTTAGTGCTTTCTGCCAACTACGCCAATTGCCTTACCGGCCTCATGCGCCCCGACGAATTTCTTTGGCTCACCGAATACGCACGGCACTTAGAGCAGCGCTACGGTTTTTATATTTCCAACGCCATGGTGACCGACATTCCGGGGCAAACTTATGCCGCTTTTGAGGCGTATGCAAAACAGCAAATACCTTATTTATCATTGGGCCCTAATTACGTTGCCAACCATGCAGATCATGGCGACAGAGTAGGTGGAGTCATTCGCGAAACTGGCGACCAACCCTTTCTGTGGCAGTCCAAAACCGATAGCTCCCAACAACTTTTTGTCTGGACCGCAGGCAAGGGCTATTCATATTTTCACAATATTTCAGCCGGCCAGCAGTTTTTTGAATGGGAAAAGCGCCTCTCTGCCTACACCCAAGAGTTGGCTGCGTATCCCTACGATGTGGTGCAGCTGCGCTATACCAAAAACGCCGACAACGGCCCCGTAGATACCACTCTTTGTGAGTTCGTGGCAGCCTGGAATTTGAAATACAGTTCACCTCAGTTAGTGCTTTCTAATATAGACACTTTATTTGCAGATTTTTTAAAGCAATACAAAGAGGATTTACCGGTTCAAACAGGAGAAATCAGTCCGTATTGGGAAGACGGCGCGTACTCCACAGCTGCCGAAGAGATTCAAATGCGCCGTTTGGTTAAAGAAGTCATTGATTTTGAAGGGCAGTTAAACGAAATTGAAATAAATGAGCAGCAAGGAGCTTTGCGAGAAATCCACCGCAACCTCATTTTGTTCCACGAACACACATGGGGCGCGTGGTGCAGCATTTCAGCTCCCGACGTATTTTTCACGACTGAACAATGGCGCATCAAAAAATCTTTTCTGGATGCTGCACAATTGCAATTTTCGCGCATTGAAAAACAAGCGCAGGTCCAAGAATACTGCAATAATAGCGTAGTAAGTAACTTTAGTTTTCTTTGGGATGATACCTATTCGGGAATCAGATCACTCAAATGGGATGGAATTGAATTGCTCCAGCAAAACACACCAGGGCTCGGTGCATGTATTTATAGTTTGGGTATTTCTCCTCAGGTCAACGAAGTGTTGTTGCCAAAGCAAAATGAGCTTAAAAAAGCCACCCAAACCATTGTCCATCCCAACTTGAATATCACAGTTCAATTTCAGTCGGCAGCCAATCCAAATGAATTTCTCTTGCGGTTTCAGATTGACAAAAAAGCCATCCGAGACAAAGAAGCCTTGCACATTTGCTTGCCTTTTCAACTCGACAACCCGACTTTAACCTATGGAGACCAACCCTTATTGAACTACCCCAAAGACCAATTAGCGGGTTCCAATAAAGAGTTTATTTGCGTTGCAGACCACCTGATCCTCGAAGACAAAAAATTTAAAACAACCGTCTTCACACCCGACTGCAACCTCATTGAACTTGGCGCTCCCATAGACGAACAGCAGCAACGCGGCGCAAAGGTCTGGACGCGCGAAAATCAAAGTGTTTCCCCACTTTATTTGTATGTTTTCAATAACTATTGGCATACGAATTACAAAGCCGACCAGGCAGGAAGTTTTGAGGTGATTGTGAGGGTAAGGGTGGAGGAGAAGTAACCCTCAAAATATGCCCTCCCGCATCATTAGAACATGTTCTAAATTTTTGAGCGTGTCTAGAGAGGTTTTTCAAATATTGATAGATTTGATTGATGGAATACAAGATGTCAAACCAATTCTCGCTAATTTAAAGACAATAGTCATGATCAAAACTGTTTTACTTTCTTCTATTTTTTTACTCGGTTTTCAGTCCGTTGTGAATGCACAAAATGCTGCCCTCTCTTTCAATGGCTCTGCGGATTATATCGAAATCACCAATGCTGACCAGCTCAATTTTGCAAGCAATTTTACAATTGAGGCATGGGTTCAATTGGATAAAACCAACGGTACTAACTTTATTTTGAGTAAGTCGTGGTGCGGTAATTCGGAGTATGCCTATACTTTTAATGTCGTAGATGGAAAGGTTCGTTGGGGTTGGAATAACAACGGGAATTGTAATTTTTCTTCAATGGTTGAAACCACCAATATCATTTATAACCCTGGAGATTGTCATCATCTTGCAGTTTCCCATTCGAGTTCAATGGTTAAAATTTATGTCGATGGAGTCGAGGTTCCTACAGCTCTGATGTTAGGTAATTATTCGAATATCGCGCCAAGTACAGAGCCCTTTAGATTAGGCATTTACAAAGGTTTAAATGGCAACTTCTTGTATTTTATGGATGGGAAAATTGATGAATTAAAGATTTGGAATACCATTAGAACGCCACAACAGGTCGCTTTTTCTATGAACAATGCGTTACTTGGAAATGAGTCTAATTTGGTGCTGTATTTTGATTTTGAAAATCTAATTGCCGGTTCATTTATCACCATACCAAATAAAGCAAATTCAACTGGAGCCTCACTCAATGGGCAAAGCAGCGCAACCTCTCCACTTATTGAGCAATCCTGCGCAGTGATCAATAATTTGAATGTCTCTGAAAATGCGCTTTCACCTGAAGCTGTTGCGTACGTATTTCCCAACCCGACGAATGGCCAATTAACCATTCAACTCAATGACCTACATTCAAAAGTTGCATGCTCGTTATATGATGTTCAAGGAAATCTCATCATGATGAAACGCTGCGACGCAGCAAATACTAATTTGGACATCTCAACGCTTGCAAATGGCGTGTATTACCTGAATATCGGTACGCAGGTAGTTAAAGTCGTGAAGCACTAGAAACTTCAATTGTTTGTAAAAATTGAAACCCGGTGCGTTTGTGCTGGGTTTTTTTTGTGGGTTCAAGTTCGAAAAATCTAACTTTTATGTGGATTTAGAGGGGGTGAAGGAATTAGACCTACCGTCGAAAAAAAACGGTAAATAACGATAAAAGTACCGTTTATGTGATTTAAAAAGAAATCAACTTAATTTGTTCAGGAAGTTCTTTGCGAATTCCTCCTCTATTTTTCTGACTTCTTCCTCATTCAATTCTTTAAACTCATTCAGTCTAGCACGCTTGGAGAGTTGACCATTGCCCTTTTCAAGGAACTGTACCAAAAGTCCTATTAGTGAATCTGGCATATCAAATTGAGAATCGATGTATTGCTTGAAAGCATCGTATGCATTTAAGTAGTTTACCTCCTCAGGAATGATCCTATTCAATGTGTCTTTTACG
>RDZL01000194.1 GCA_004295165.1 Flavobacteriia bacterium | reverse complement strand
ATGCTGATCCGAAAAGTAGTTCCTTTTTCGGGTTCAGAGCGCAAGACAAAAACTTTGCCTTTGTGGTATTCCTCCACAATGCGCTTGACCAATGTGAGCCCTAGGCCCCAGCCGCGTTTTTTGGTAGAATAACCAGGTTCAAAAATCGTTTTGAATTGTTTGGGCGTGAGGCCTTTTCCGGAGTCGGAGATATCGATATGCACCCATTCTGCTACTTCCTGAATATGAATGCGCAGCGTTCCGATGCCTTCCATAGCGTCTACCGCGTTTTTGCAAATATTTTCAACAACCCATTCGATCAGTGAGGCGTTGTGCAGCACCATAAGAGGTCTTTCACCGTCAATCTCAAATTGCATTTCCACTTTTTGAGACAAGCGCGCCTTGAGGTAATTGAGGTTGTTTTCGATCGTTTCTGCTAAATCGCCCTCAATGAGTTTGGCACCGGAGCCAATTTTTGAAAAACGGTCGGTGATTTTTTCGAGGCGCTCGAGGTCTTTGTGCATTTCTTGCGCAATCATCGGGTCTATATCTTGCTGTTCGAGATAAGCTACCCAAGCCATCATCGAAGAAAGTGGCGTACCGAGCTGATGCGCCGTTTCTTTAGCCATTCCAGCCCAAACTTGGTTCTGTTCGGCCTTGCGGTACATCGAAAACAATAAATAACCGATCAGCACAATCAGACCTAAAATGCCAAATTGCAAATAGGGCAACCAAAACAACTGCTTAACCTCTTCGCTGTCTTTGAGGTAAAGTAACTTCTTGCTTCCTTTGATAGTGAGCTCAATTGGTTCATACCTTGCCGTCATTTCTTGAATAGTGCCTTTGATTTTTGAAGCCGACAGCTCTTTTTTGGATAAATTGCTTGCAATAACTTGATTTGTTGTAGGGTCGTATAGCAATACGGGCACCAAGCTTTTTTGATCGGTGAGATCTGCATTGAACGAGCGAATGAGTGAGTCTGAGTGGGCTTGTAAACGCTCTAGTTCTTTTGAATAACCATGGCAAAGCGTCATGTACATGTCTTCAAATACCTGGATTTGATAACTGCGACCCTCGTTGATCCATTTTTTAGAAAGGGTTTGCAGCTCTTGTTTGAGAACGCTTGTATCGATGTTTCTGAATTGTGAAACCGTGAGGTCGTCGTTGAGGAGTATAAAAGGAATGTCTTTGTTGGCTTCGATAATGGCGAGTGCAAAATCTACATCTTGACTTGTCCCGAGGTCAGAGGCACTGAGTAAATTTCGGTTGGCGCGCACCACGAGTTCGATTTTTTCTCGTTCTTTTTCTTGTAGTGCGGCAAATATTTGGCTGCTTAGCTCGACGAGTTCAGCTTTTTTGCGAAGTGCTAGCGCCCATTGTTGGGCTTTACTGCGTTCGCGTTCACCAATTTTTTGGATACTTTGATTGGAATAAAATAAAGAACCGCCGACGATAGCCAAAGCCAACACGACCAATAAAAGTTTCCAACGCTGTTTGGAGGTATATAAATCCATTGAACGAATTTACTGAAAAATTGGTGCTTCGAGCCCCAACATTTCGGTTTCTATTAGCGCACAAACGCGTTTGAAGTCAAAATGTTGTTCAAAAAGTGCTTGTTTGAGCTTTGGTGTTGCTCCGTTCAAGGCCGAATCAATTTTCAGATTGAGGTCATCTTGATCCAAAGAGCGAAAGCAAAGGCCACCGCCATAGGTCTCGATCAGTTCTTTTGTTCCGCCATTGTTAGCGCCAACTACTGGGCAAGCAAAATTGAGCGCCTCAATTGTGGCCATCCCGACTGTTTCGTGATCAGCCGCCATAATGACGAGATCCGCGGCACAGTAAAACAGCGCCATGTCATTTTGAAAACCCGCCCAAAGTACTTGGTTGTTTTTTGGATGCGCTTCGATGCTTCTTGCAAGATGTTGGTGGTAGCTGTTGTCTTGATCAGGGGTAGGGTCGCCAACATAAATCAAAACTTCGTCCGGGGATGTACGCTTGCTGAAGCTTTCCCAAATAAATGCTTGTTGTTTTTTTGGGTCAATTCTGCCCACAACGAGTAGCATTTTTGAAGCAGCAGGCCACTGAAGTATGTTTCGAGCGGCTTCTTTGGATAATTTGGGTGCTACATTGAAAACAAGCCCTGATGGAATTACTTTGACCTTGTGCTTGGCAATCTTTGTTTGCTGCAACACTTGCAATTGCAGATAGGGCAGTGGGCAAACCCAAGTATCTATAAAGCGGTAGCGCAGCGTTCTAAAAATCTGCGTTTTCTTGCTGCCTAGTGCCATTTCCATGAAGTAATGTACGCGCAATTTTTCTTTAGCAAAAAAGCGTACGGATGCCGCAATGCTCAGCTCGCGGTTGTTTCGAAAAAAAAGGTCTTCAAACCCCTGCGCTTTTAAATAACTGGCCAAATGACTTGCAAAACCCCATTGGTAATGTTTGGGTTTTTGCATAACTATATATAAAGGTATGTTGGCTTGGCTTGCAGCATTTGCAATTGGGCTTTGGGAATTGGCAATGAGTAGCACTTCGTGTCCGCGGTTTTGCATTTCTTGTGCATTGCGCAGTTGGTTCATTTCTAAACCACCCCAACCACTAGACAGACATAAATAAGCAATGCGTTTCATAAGAGCAGTACGAAATTAGACAGATTTGGCCTAACTTTGGAGCCATGGATGACTTCAAATCATTATTGCTCAAGCCTTGGTTCGTTTTTGCCTTTAGCTTTATACTGATTGGCGGTACACTTATATTAGTGAGCCCCAACTTTTTCGAAGGTGAAATTGTATACAGCCAAAACGGAAAAAAATATGTGCTACAGGCTCCGTTGAGTTTGGCTTATTTTGTGGGCTTGGGTTACCAGGAATCAGAAATGAAAGGCGTTGTGGATTTCTACCTCACTCGCAGAGGCTACATGCTAGCTGCTAGTTTATTGCTTGGTTTTCCAACGCTATTAGCGTATCGGTCTTTTTTGGCCAAGAAAAACAAATAATTACAAACTCTTTGTGCGTCCGCCATCGACAGGAATGTTGATCCCATTGATGTAAGATGCTGCTGGAGAAGCCAAGAAAGCAACTGCTGCCGCTACTTCTTCAGGCTCTGCAATGCGCTTCATGGGGCTTTCCTGACCCATTTCAGCTAAAATTTCTGCAATGCTTTCTCCCGTTTTTTCGGCTTTCACTTTGGCGATTTCAGTGAGGCGTTGGGTATTGGTGGCCCCTGGCAAAACATTATTGACAGTAATGCCAAAACCACCGAGCTCATTGGCCAAGGTTTTAGACCAATTGGCAACGGCGCCTCTAATCGTATTTGAAACACCTAGGTTAGGAAGTGGTTGCTTAACTGATGTCGATATGATATTAATGATTCGGCCGTAGCTTGCGGCTTTCATTCCGGGCACCACTGCTTGCATTAAAATATGATTGCAAATGAGGTGCTGGTTAAATGCTGCTAAAAATTCACTGACCTCTGCGTTTAAAATAGGACCACTCTTTGGGCCACCTGTATTGTTGACCAACACATGCACCGGACCATTTAAGTTGATGTAATTGTCAATAGCAATTTTTAATCCAGCAGGGTCGGTAAAATCTGAAACGAAAAATGTGTGGTTTTGACCGCTTGAAATATCAAGTGTGGCAATGGCTGCCTTGAGTTTATCTTGGTTTCTGGCGGTCAGGCAAATAGAAAAGCCATCTTTTGAAAGTTTTTGGGCAATAGCTAGGCCGATGCCTTGCGTAGAACCGCATACGAGTGCGCGAAGAGAAGCGGGTTTCATGATGAGAGAAATGAATTTAATTTTTTGTACAAATAAAATTTTGTATACATTTGCTAAATTACGAATACTAAAGTTATTACTATGAAAAGTTTTACAAGATTAATTCTTACGACTTTTGCTATGCTGTCTTTGGCCTTGAGCGCTGCTTGGGCACAGGTATCAGTCACTGCAACAGGAGGTACTGCCTCTGGTTCGTACGCCACAATTAGCGCGGCTTTCGCGGCTATTAACGCGGGTACGCACACAGGAAGCATCCAAATTACAGTAACGGCTAACATTACAGAGCCCGCTGCTGTTACCCCACTTGAAGCAAGTGGAGTAGGTTTGGCCAGTTATACAGCCATTTCCTTAAAACCTTCAGGGAACGTTACGGTAAGTTCGGCAGCTGTGCCAACTACCAACCGCGGCCTTGTTGAGCTCAAAGCAGCTGACAACGTAACCATCGATGGTGACGACCCGCTCACGGCAGGTGTGCGCAACCTTACCTTCCAAATGGCGACCAGCACAACCAACATTACTGCTGTTATTCGTATTTCATCTAATAGTACCACAGGTACAGCCGGTGCCGACAACAATACAGTCAAAAACTGTATCATTATCGGTTCGCGCCCAACAGGTGTTGCTACTACCATGAGTTATGGTATCAATGCTTCCAACTACTCAACAACAAGTTTGGCTACAGGTGCTTATGCCAACCTCAACACAACAATCGACAATAACGAAATCCGTCGTTGTTATCGTGGTATCCACCTAAATGGTGTCAGTGCCACTTATCCAAATACAGGAATTTATATTACCAACAACATTATTGGTTCTGCTACACTAGCAGACAACGTAGGTAACTGCGGTATCTTCGTCTCTTATTCTAACATTACCAACGGCCCAATTACTTCTTTAATTGAAGGCAACGATGTGCGTTGTGGAGATGTTTCTCCAACGGGAGCGGGTTTCAGCTCAACTATTTCGGGTATTGATGTCGGAACAGTCAACTCGGGTATTCGCGTATTGCGCAATAACATCCACGATATCATGCAGCCTTCTACTGGTGGCTGGGGTGCAAACGGAATCAACGTTTCAGGTGCGGCACAATGTGAAAACTTCCTTATTGCCAACAACATGATCAACAATGTTGTTGCTATGCGTTATACTACTGGTGCCACCAGTTCTTTCATTGCAAACGGTATCCGTTTTTCAGCGGGTGCAACTAACGCGCGTATCATCAACAATACGGTTGTCGTCAACGCCGCACAAACCGGTACTGTAGTAAACTACGCTCAACACGGTATTTACTTAGTTTCTACCATGACGGCTGCGCAAATCTTGAACAACATCATTATCAACAATGGTGTGGGTACAGGGTCATACGCTATCTATTCAGCAAACAATGCGAATATTTCAGCAGCTGCGGTGAACAACAACAACTATTCTGCACCGAGTGGCGTTTTTGGTTATTATGGCGCTGCAAACCAAGCAACTTTAGCTGCATGGCAAGCTGCAACTGGTAAAGATGCCAACAGTTTCAACATCACCCCAGGTTTTGTAAGTGCAAATGACTTGCACCTTACTACTGCGCCAACTCCGTTAGAGTCTGCTGGTGCGTCAGTAGCGGTTACACTTGTAACCAATGACATCGACAACCAATTGCGTCCGGGTCCAGTAGGATCTGTTAACGGCGGTGGTACAAACCCTGACATTGGTGCTGATGAAATGGACGCTACGCCAATTTTCCCTCCAACATTAACTTTTACTAGCATTACCGGTACAGATTGTAATACGGCACTTGCTCACACAGTTGTTGCAGATGCAGCTCCAGCATCAGGTACCTTATCTTCATTGGTAGTAACTTACAGCTTCAATGGTGTGGCTCAAACGCCAATTGCCATGACCAACACAACTGGTAACACCTACACCGCTACAATTCCTGTAGCAACCCCAGTTAACGCCAACGTTACTTGGGCCATTGTAGCTACCAATTCATTCGGCTTGGTTACGCAATATACTGGTGCAACATACCAAGACCAAAGTCTTTTAGGAATTTCTGCTTTTGCAACCAACTCAGCTTCTCCAGTTTGTTCTGGCGCTGCTTCTAACCTAATTGTGACGCTTTCAGGTTTGAATGCACCAAATTATACGGTTCCTACTGTATCATCTGCTACATTTGACGAAGACCTCGGTACAGTAATTATTTCGCAAGGTGGTGTGGATATCATCAATAACGTATCTGCCATCAACAGCTTAACAGGTACAATTGGTACAGCTACAGGAACTGTTGGTAGCTTCAGTAACTATACTGCATTTGGCCCATACACACTTACTGCGGGTCAGTCTTACAATTTCTCGCTTTCTAGTTTAACAACTGGAACGGCCTATAACAACCACATGCGCATTTACCTTGACTTGAACAGAAATGGTTCATTTGCAGATGCAGGTGAGTGTTTATATGTTCCTGCAGCTAACACGAGTGGTGCTCATACGGAGACTGGTTCATTTACAATCCCAGCTTCAGCATTCAATGGCCTTACGCGCATGCGTGTTTTCTGTTACGAAGGCACTCCTTCTGCTGTTTATATCAACGCAATTGGTTATGGCGAGTACGAAGACTACATGATCAACCTCGTATCTACTAACAATGGTGGTGGTTTTGTACCGGCAATTACAGCTTCAGTTTGGTCTAACTCAACTGCAACGGTAGTTGGATCTGCAAACCCATCAACAATTAACCCAACTGTAACGGACAGCTACACTGCCGCGGTTACTGCAGCAGGTTGTCCGCTTACTTCTTCTGCAACAACTGTTACAGCTCTTGACTTGCCAACCGCACCAATTGCAACCGCTAGCTCTCAGTGTGGTGTGGGTATCCCAACTGGCTCTGTTGCTTCAGGCGCGGGCGCTGCTGGTTCAGGCTCATTCTATTGGTATGATGCGGCAACTGCTGGAAACCTTATCCAATTGCCACCGGTTTCTTCCGTTTGGACAAACTTCTACACTACAGATTTCAATACAGGTGTTACTGCCGGTGCCACTACATCTGGTTCCGCAAGTACAACAGCTATCCCAGGATGGTTACAACTAACAGGTGCAGTAAACAGCCAACAAGGTGGTATCACAGTTGAGCCGGGCATTAACATGCCTGCCTACAAAGTTGAGTTTGATGTTCAAACTACAGCAGGTGGTGCAGATGGTTTTTCTTGGAGTTTTGCTCCGGATGCAAGTGCAACAGCAACTGCTCCAGCTGCAGAGCAAGGTACAGGTACTAAAGTGAAAATCTCTTTTGATGCTTATGGTGCTATGCCAAATGGTGCAGGTACATATTTGTTGTACAACAACACTGCAGCTTCTTTCAACGCAACTTCTACAGGTGTTTTAGGCTATAACGCTGCAACACCATGGTTAGGCGCTGCTTCTGCTCACGTGATCATTACAATCAACGAATTGGGTCAACTCACTTTAAATGTTGACGGTACTGACTTGTTCACAAACGTTGCTTTGCCAGCTTCTTACTTGACAGACAACAAAGCTTCTTGGAAGCACGTTATTTCTGGTCGTACAGGTGGTTTGAACATGCTAATGGCTATTGACAACCTCTCTGTTCAATACAAAGGTTATGCTGCTGGTACTTCTACTTATTTGAGCTCTATTCCTGCCACAACAACTTTCTATGTAACTGAATTAGGAACAAACGGATGTTATAGTGCGCTTACGCCATTAGTTGCAACAGTAGTTAACCCGAATCCAATCGTTTTAACTCAAGGTTTGAACCCAACTTTCTGCCAAGGTGGAACTTACACGGAAACAGCAACTTCTAGTGCAAGTCCAGCTTACACATACACTTGGACAGCGAATAACCCTAACTCAGGGGTTTCTGCTCCGGTAGCTAGTTCTTCATTATCTGTTACTCCGGTACCTGGAGTTTACGATATCTACATTACAGGAACTAATGGTGTATGTACTGCTATTGACACCGTAACACTCACAGTTAATCCTAACCCGATCATCACTACTGCAACGGCAACGAATGCAATATGTACTGGGGACACTGTACAATTAGCGGCTACAAGTATTGTTGCTGTTAATGGTCCGGCAACTATGAATGTTGGCACTGGGTTGAACACAACTACAACATACCCTTCGCCATATGCAAACTGGTACTGGGGTGCTCGTCAACAATATTTGTTTACTGCGGCTGAATTGACAGCATTAAACGTATTGCCTGGCAATATTACCTCAGTTGGTTTTGATGTTACTCAGCAATCAACTGCGGCAGGCTTTACAGATTACACCATTAAAATGGCTAACTCTTCTGTCACTGCATTGACCACTACATTTGAGACAGGACTTACGCAAGTTTATTACAATGCCAACCTTATTCCTAGTGGTTTGGGTTATGCAAACAATACGCTTATATTCCAAACACCATTTGTTTGGGATGGTA
>RDZL01000239.1 GCA_004295165.1 Flavobacteriia bacterium | reverse complement strand
GGTCTGAGTAATAAACAAAAAAGGCCCGCGAAAGCGGGCCTTTTTTTGTATGAATCAGTTGGTGATGACTTCCTTATTTCATTCGCGATTGCGCATTGAATTTCTTGAAGTTCAGTAAGGCTTTGAAATAGAGTTCAACTCCTCCAATGCCACCGGTTGCTTGGTTGAGTTTAGAGGTGTTGGCGTCAAAGGATAAGCCAAAACGGAATTGAGATACTTTCATGCCGAAAGTAGCTACTACTGCATCGCCATGACGGTAGTAGACCCCGTAATTAACGCAATTTGATTTGTTGATGCCCGTGATTTTGGATCCTTCCTTGATGGTGTTTTCAAAAGTTACACCAGCAGTAAGGCTGTTGGTGTTGTTGGTGCGGAAAAATACAAAATTGGGTTGGATGCGGAAGTCTGGGTTTTTAGTGGCAAAATCGGCACCACCTTGCAAGACCATTTGCATGTACATTTTATCGCCGCTGAAAGACCAAGCCATTTTGGGTTTGATCAAGTGGTTGAGTGCATAACCTGCATAGAAAGAGGAGCGGTTGTTGATTTGGTGTTGGAAATAGATGCCGGTTCCGAGGTCCATAGTGGCGTAACTGCCGTTGATGCTGTTTTCTACAGAAGTAGCAGGGTCAAATACAGAACCATTCCATTGGTTTTCCCAAGTCTGACCAGAACGATCTGATGCTTGCTGAATAAAGCCTGGCGCAACACCGATGCTGAGTTTGTTTTGGCGGTCTAGGGCCAAGGTGTAGTTCAAAGGAAGCGACACGCTGAGGGTAGTGAGGTTGGCAGCGCCTGTTTGGTCAGAGAGAACGCTGAAACCCACGCCAAAGTTATTGCGATTGGCCAAGCCTTCTTCTTTGACTTTGAATTCACCATTGATAAAGTTGCTGCGCATGCCAACGCCTGCTTCTGGAACAGTGAGCCATTGTGAACGGTGGTTTGCAAAAAAGCTCATGTCGCCGGCACCAGTTGCTACTGCTCCGGGATTGTAGATCATTTGCGATTGCGACCAATTTGAAATGATTCGGTCGTGCTGTGCTGTGGCGCTGAAGGCACCTGCAAAAGTCAGGGCTAAGTATAGTGTGCGTTTCATGTGCTTATCTGAATAGGGTAACGTTTCCTTTGCGCGAACCTGAGCGGCCGTCGATGGTACGGAAGTTAAGAATATAAGTGTAAGTGGCAGGATTCATGGCCTTGCCTTTATAGGTGCCGTCCCAGCCTTCTTTGACGTCGGTAGTGCGGAAAACTTGCTGTCCGTAGCGATTGAAAACGCGCAGGTCAATTTCTGCCAATGCGCCGCCTTCTTCATAGCCATTGGCAAAGTTGCCGTCTGCATCTACGTTAGAAAGCACGCGGAAGAAATCGTTTTCGCCGTCGTCGTTCGGAGAGAATGAATTCGGAAGTTCAATTTTGACCTGGTTTGCGAAATTAACTGTAACCAAGACGGTGTCGTAAGCAAAGCAGCCATTGAGGCCGTATTGCACCACATAATAAGTTGTGTAAAAAGGCGTAACAGTAAGCGAATCGCCAGCAATACAAGTAGTACAACCCGGGATGCTATCTGCAGTCACGCCGCTTGGGTACCAGGTGAGGTTGCCGCCAAAAGGAGCTCCTTCTGCATATAAGTAGGCTTCTTGGAACATATCGATGGTGGTGTCTGGAATCACGACATACACACCGGCAAGTGTATCAGAAATTGTGCTGCTTACAGTTGGCATAGGAAGTACAGTCACAAATTGTGTGATGGTACTTACGGCGCCTTGTGCGTTGGTAGCTGTTAAGGTAAT
>RDZL01000238.1 GCA_004295165.1 Flavobacteriia bacterium | reverse complement strand
AAATATACCTTGAAAATTATTCCATACCTTCCACCAAATGTCAACGGACCAATCGAATTGTTCGCTTATGATAGTTAAGAATTGGAAAGGCTGATCGGCCTCGGGTAAACGGAACCAAATGCGGGTAAAGGTAATGAAAGTCAAGGTCAGGAATATACGCCAGGCCCGAATAATGTAGTTGTTCGAATTTTCATAAGGGCTAACGCGTTTCCAATAATTATAAAGGACTAAAGCCGCGCCGTTCATTGCCCCCCAAATCACAAAATTCTGACTCGCGCCGTGCCATAAACCGCCTACGATCATCGTGATAAGCAAGTTCAAGTCGCGAACTGCAAAAGTCCGGAAGGCCTTCCAAAATTGCCATAAAATTAAATAGATAACCAGCAATACTCCATAAGTATACCAGAGCTCTATCCAACCCGTGATGAAATACAAAAAGCCAAGAATGACCGCCGTCATAATGGCTGTGCCCCAAGATCCTTTCTTATTTCCGCCGAGTGGAATATAGAGGTAGTCGCGCAGCCAAGAACTCAGAGATTTATGCCAACGACGCCAAAATTCTGCCACAGAAACGGCTTTATATGGCGAGTTGAAATTCTCCAAAAGATTAAAGCCCATGAGTTTGGAAACACCAATGGCCATGTCGGTATAACCGGAGAAATCTGCATAAATCTGCAGAGAATAAGCAAACATGGCTATAACGCTCACAAACCCTGGATATGCGCCTGGCCCATCCATTACTTTATCAATAAAGTGAACCGCAATGTAATCGGCAAAAATGAGTTTCTTGAGCAAACCCTTGCCGATCATCCAGAGTGACCACGAAAAGTCGTATTTACTCAGTTGATACGGTGTGTGGATTTGCGGAATAAAATCGCGGGCACGCACAATAGGCCCGGCAATAAGGTGTGGAAAATACGTGACGTAGAAAGCGTAGTCAAAGAAATTTTTGGCAGCTGGAATCTCTTTTCTGGAGATGTCCACCAGATAAGAAATGTTGTGAAACGTAAAGAACGAAACGCCGATTGGTATGAGAATTTTATCGACAAAACTGCCCTTGCCAAACCATTCGTTGCCTAGTACAGCAAATTGATTGACAACATTGTAATCGGTGCCAAATTGGGCATTAAAGGCATCCGTAAAAAAGTAGGTGTATTTGAAATAAAACAATCCGGCTAAATTGACGATGAGCCCTGAAATCAAAAATCCTTTATTCCATTTGGGGCGGTCCAACCAACCAACGCCACGACCTATCAAATAATTGAACAACAGCATAAAGCCGAGCAATAACACAAAATTGCCAGAAGTTTTGAAATAGAAAAATAAACTGACTGCCGTCAAGAAAATACTGCGCAGCAAATAACGCTTGTGGATCAAGACAAATACGGCCATAACGGCCAAGAAAAACAACCAAAAATCAAGTCTTGTAAACAGCAAGCTTTCTTGATGTTGCCAGGAAAATAGTTCGTGTATGCGATTCATATCAATTGCGCAAATTTTGTAAACTCTTGAGGTTTTTTTGAAAAGCCTCTATCAATAAGGTTCCCTTGAGGTGATAACCTGTACCTGTAAAGTGGACGTAGTCGGCTTGCATTAGGCCTGCGTTTTTCCAGGTTTTGGAAGATCCTAACTCACCCATTATGCCGTAAAAATCCCAAACAGCCATCTGATATTGCGCTGCGAGCTGAAAAATCACATCTCTCTGACGCGCTGTATTTCGATTAGGGTATTTGCGCATGTAATAGTCGTCGTTGGGCACCGTTAGCAAGATGGCACAATTCGGATTGCTG
>RDZL01000237.1 GCA_004295165.1 Flavobacteriia bacterium | reverse complement strand
TTGAATGCCCCTTGTAGCGGTAGGTGCGGATATCGAGAAGAGTAGGGCCTTCGCCATTGCGAGCACGGGTAGCGGCTTCTTCGATGGCTTCGTGCACAGCTTCAGGACGCATACCGTTCACAATTTTAGAAGGCATTCCGTAAGAAAGTCCAATTTGAGAAAGGTCGGTAACGTTGGTGGTGCGCTCTACTGAGGTACCCATTGCGTAATTATTGTTTTCAATGATGAAAATGACTGGGATTTTCCAGTTCATGGCCATATTGAAGGTTTCGTGGAGCATTCCTTGACGCACAGCGCCATCGCCCATAGAAACAAAAGCGACGTTTTTAGTGCCTTTGTACATTTCTGCAAAAGCAACGCCTGCGCCCATACCAATTTGAGCACCCACAATACCGTGGCCACCCATGAAATTTACTTTTTTATCGAAAAAGTGCATAGAGCCACCTTTTCCTTTTGAACAGCCTGTGGTACGACCATAAAGTTCGGCCATGAGTACACGTGGGTCTGTGCCCAAAGCAATTGGATGCGCGTGGTCGCGGTAGGCGGTCATGTGTTTGTCGTCTGGGCTACAAGCACTTGCCGTGCCCACTACAATGGCTTCTTGACCGATGTAGAGGTGGCAGAATCCGCCAAATTTTTGCTGTATGTAAAGTTGACCTGTTTTGTCTTCAAATTTGCGGATCAAGAGCATGTCTTTGTACCACTTGACATAGGTTTCTTTCGAAAATTTAGGCTTCTCTGAACTTTTAACGGCTTTTGCGCACATAACTTCTTTTTTTATCGGTCACAAATATACAAATGATTCACAAACAATGTTCAAAATGTCAATTTTACACTAAGTGTTGCTTTTTTTAAATTTCTCGCTTCAAATAGGGCTTGATTTGACGCAATGGCATACTGAATGTAATGACACCATTTGCATAATTACTCACTTCGTAAGGATTGTAAATAAAAGTGATTTTTCCTTGACTGATTTCGAAGTTGTCAGGTAAAACAAATCCCTTTTCAAACCAATAATCAGTTTCCGAGAAGGGTTTAGTAGCACTGATCCCCACTGATCGGCGAAAAGCGGCTTCCGCCAATTTTAGGAATTTCGCGTCTTTGCGAATGAAATCAGAAAGGTTCAGCGTTTTTGCACTTTTTTTATCAAAATGCGTAACACCGACGCCATACATCCCATGTGCACCTCCTGTGTATAAACTCGATTCATTTTTTATACTTGCAAAACCAGCATGTGACGCATCGATTTCATAAGAATCTTCGATATTCCATACCATACCCATTTCATCTTCATAGCGTCGGGCTTCTTTTTTAAACGAAAGAAGCGATTGATGGATGAGTTCGCCGCTTAAAAGAGCTTTATAAGGCGCTTGTTCTTCTGGTTTATAAAGACCCTTGCGAATGAAGTTATTGATGGCGACCTGCCAATTAGCTAAGGGTAAAGCCGGGTTGTAAAATTGATAGGTAACCTTGGACCATTGTTTGTCCCATTCTTCGACAACCTTTCTTTTGGAAATGAGCACGCTGTCTGCACCTTTAATGAGCAATGCACCTTTAATGAGCAAGCTGGTATCTTTTGGATTGACTTCTTTGGCTTGAACCAATGTTTTTACCCCTTCTTTTACTTTTCGAGCTTCTTTTTTGCCTTGAGGTTCTGTCTGGCAGGCGAAAACCACTAAAAGTGCGAACGCAAATAGAGAAATGATATTAAGCTTCATGTGTTGATTTTTTAGTGGCCTTCATAATCAAGTAAATTCCTGCAATGACGAGTGGAATACTGAGGAGTTGACCGGT
>RDZL01000193.1 GCA_004295165.1 Flavobacteriia bacterium | reverse complement strand
TGTTAAAAAAAGTAAGGTGTGTTTTCTTTTGAGTGCAATAAAATTTTATGATATTGTCAAAATAACGATTTAAAATTAGGTTATGTTTTATTATTTTATATTTTTGACTTGAAATTTTATCAATTTTGTAAAATAATAAAAACAACACGCTTATGAATGCAACAATAGCAACCGCTACGGAAATTCAAAAAATGGATCCTGTTTTTGGTCAAATTTCGTTTGACGACCACGAACAAATTGTATTTTGCAACGACAAAGATACAGGATTAAAAGCAATAATTGGTATTCATAATTCTGTAATGGGACCAGCTTTGGGTGGTACAAGAATGTTTAATTATAGCAATGAATGGGAGGCTTTGAATGATGTTTTGCGTTTGTCACGCGGAATGACTTTTAAATCAGCTATTACCGGTTTGAATATTGGTGGTGGAAAAGCAGTAATTATTGGTGATGCCAAAACACAAAAAACACCAGAATTGATGCGTAAGTTTGGTGAATTTGTTCATTCATTAAGTGGAAGATATATTACAGCTGAAGATGTTGGAATGGAAACTGCCGATATGGACATCGTGAGAGATGTTACTCCTTATGTAACTGGAATTTCAGAAGAAAGAGGTGGAGCTGGTAACCCTTCTCCTGTAACTGCTTTTGGAGTTTATATGGGAATGAAAGCAGCGGCTAAACAACAATTTGGTTCAGATGTATTGACTGGTAAAAAAGTTTTAGTTCAAGGAATTGGTCACGTGGGCGCTTACCTGGTAGATCATTTAGTGGCAGAAGGTGCGCTTGTAACCATCACCGACATCAATGAAACTGCGCTACAAAATTTGAGCGCGAAGCATGGTGTTGCGGTTGTTGCCCCCGACAAAATCTACGACGTTGACATGGATATCTACGCCCCTTGTGCGCTCGGCGCAACCGTCAACGACGACACCCTTTCTCGCCTCAACTGCAGCGTCATTGCAGGAGCGGCCAATAATCAGCTCAAGGACGAAAGTACGCATGGGCAGATCTTAATGCAAAAAGGAATCATTTACGCCCCAGATTTTGCACTCAATGCAGGTGGCGTCATCAATTGTTTTTCAGAGGTTGAAGGTTTGTCTTTAGAATGGGCTAAGCAAAAAGCCGAAGAAATCTACACTACCATTGACCGCATTTTATTGCGTTCTCAACAAGAAGGGATTCCTAGTTATCAAGTCGCTAACCAAATGGCTGAGGAGCGTATTCAAACTAAAGGCAGCCTCAATATTTAATATGCTCAACAGAAGACATCTCCGAATCAAAGTATTACAAGTCCTTTATGCGTTTTTTCAAGGTCAAGAAAACGATGCGCATAAAGTAGAAAAAGAGCTTTTGCTTTCTATCGAGCGCATGTACGATATGTACCTGTACTTATTATTGGCACTTCCTGAGTTGCAACGCGCTGCCCAAAACAGACAAGCTGAGCTCAAGAAAAAAATGAGGCCAACTGCCGAAGACCTCAACCCGAACATGAAATTCGTTGAGAACCAACTCCTCGCGCATTTGTCTTCGCATACGGGGCTTTACAAATTGGCCGAGCAGCGCAAAGTCAATTGGTTGGGTGCCGAGAGTCAAGAGATGTTCAAAAAAATGTACATGCACCTCCTAGATACCGAGCTGTACTTTGAGCACATGAACAACGGTGTGGAGGGCATTGAAGAAGATATGGCTTTTGGCTTGCAAGTTTTCAAGCAAGAGGTGGCTAATGCTTCATTGTTGCAGCATTTCTTTGATGAAAAATCAATTTACTGGACAGACGACCTCGATCTTTGCGCATCTATGGCCCTCAAGACCCTTAAATCTTGGAAGCCAGGTCAGCAAATGGAAATTCTTCCGCTCTATAAAGCAGACGACGACGAAAAAGATTTTGTACTGACCCTCATGTACAAAACCATTCAGTTCGACGACCAACACCAAGCCGATATCTTAGCCCTTGCCGATAACTGGGAGCTCGACCGCATTGCTAAAATGGATATGCTACTCTTGAAAATGGGCCTAACCGAATTGCAATTTTGCAGCAGCATCCCAACAAAAGTAACGCTCAATGAATACATCGAGATTTCTAAGTTCTACAGCACGCCCAAAAGCAATGTGTTCATCAACGGAATCCTCGATAAAGCCATCTCTAAATTAACCGAAGAAAAACGCATCCAAAAAGTGGGTCGTGGCCTTTTAAACTAAGCACTATGAAATTACTTTCCATTGCTTGTGTAGGTTTGATATTGCTCTTTGCGTGCAAAGACAAGCAAACAGTTGAAGTCGGTGCGCAAACCACCATGGTATTCAAAAGTACTGTTTTCAATGCCGGCACAGTCTATAAAGGGGAAGTGATCAAAGCTGTTTTTGAAGTAGAAAACACCGGAGATCACCCATTGGTTTTTGGCGAAGTGAGGCCTTCTTGCTCTTGTACTGTGGCAAAGAAGCCAACAAAACCGCTCATGCCTGGTAAGCGCACCAAAATTGTGGCGCAAGTCAATACTGATGAGCTCCACACCAAACGAATTCACAAGGTGGTAACGGTCATGACCAATACTTCACCAAATATTACCCCTCTTGAAATCAAGGGTAGAATAAAATAAGTACATTTGTAACCTAAATAAAACAACGCACATGACAGGAGGAGGAGCAAATCAATTGATAATGATCGTTTTAATGATCGGCGTCTTTTACTTTTTTATGATCCGTCCACAAATGAAAAAGCAAAAGGAGCTCAAAAAATTTAGAGAAGGCCTCAAACCCGGAGACAAAGTCGTTACAATCGGCGGTATCCACGGCAAAATCCTCGAAATTTCCGATGCCACCGTTCTTATCCAGTCAGAAGGCACCAAATTACGCCTCGAAAAATCAGCGGTTTCTTCTGCAATGGAAGACACCCTACAAGCAAAATAACAATCGGGGATGTAGCTCAGTTGGCTAGAGCGCTTGACTGGCAGTCAAGAGGTCGTGGGTTCGAATCCCATCTTCTCCACAAAAAAGCCTTGCATTGCAAGGCTTTTTTTATTTTAGCATTATGCAACTCACCAAACTCAACGCAGACAGCTCCTGGATGTTCCATTTCGATGGACTTCACATCCTTGTTGATCCTTGGTTTACTGAAGCTCAAGTAGATTTTCATCCGCTTTTCAGTCGGCAATATCACCTCGATGAACAACCAAGTGTTGCAGCACTCCAAAAACCTGACTTCATTTTCATTTCTCATCGCTACACCGATCACTGCAATCGTGAAACGCTACAGCAATTTGCTTCAGAAATACCGGTGGTCGCTATTCCTTCTATTTTGAAGAAGATTTCTAAATGGGGGCATTTTCAAAAATTAATACCACTTTCTGAGTCACCTTTCGACATCCAACTTGTTGCAACTCGTCAAAATTTAGTTCATAAGGCCTATTTGCTTACCTGCTCGACAGGATCGCTTCTTTATGCGCCTCATGGGGCCAAATTGAAGCAAGAATGTGCTGCTGAAATAGTGATTGCTTCTACGTTGCGCTATGAATTACCCATCTTTTTGGGTGGGGTCATTAACCTAGGATTAAAGGTGGCATTGGATTTAAAAGAAAGCGTGAAGTCCAGACACCTCTTGTGCACGCATGCAGAAAACAAAAGGGCAGAAGGTATGGTTGCCTTTCTTGCTAAAAAGAAGTTTCAAAAAGATGCCGGCATTACCTATCTGAATCCAGGAGAAACTTTCGAGTTTGAAAGGAACAAAGAGGTCTAGGGTTTGAAGCGAAGCAGTGTGCCATTTGCTAGACTGGCGTAAATATAGCAACCATTGAAGGTCATGCTGAGTGCATTAACTCCGTATAATTTTTCCCAGGTCTTTCCACAGTTGGTGCTGCGCTCGATGCCATTTGTTCCGCAACAGTAGATCAGGTCTCCAATATGGTAAACACATGATCGATATCCAGCAGGTGAGCGCTTGGGTGTTTGCCAGGTTTTGCCACCATCTTGGGTGTAAAAACAAGTGTTTTGGTTGTTTTCAGGTTGCGTGTAGTCTCCTCCAACCACTACAATGCGCAAAGAATCAAGGACGGTTAAGGCATATGGGCCGCAGGTGAGGCAACTTGGAAAGGGTAAAGGAAATGTTTGCCAAGATGCACCAAAGTTTGGGCTGTAGTGCAAGGCAGACTTGGTGCCGCCTGAAACAAAATAGATTTGAGAGCCTACTATCTGACAGGTCTGCCCGCTTGCAGCGTAAGCAGCTTGACCCGTTACTGCCATTACTTTTGCGGGTGTTGCTTCCCAGTGAAGTCCGAAATCTGTTGATCGAAAAGTGCTGAAAAAGCCGTCGATGGGGTCGCCAAGAAGAAAAACGAGATTTCCTTGAGCGCAAATACCATCTAGAAATAGGTCTGTTCGTTTGCCTAAGGGGTAAATGACGGTATCTGTTTGTAGGCTTTTGTTTAGTAGAACAATGCCGCTTGAGTCATGGCTTTGCATCGCGATATAGCCATTTTCAGTTGGAGCGATAGCTCTTATTTCTTTGAGATTTGCAGCGAGTTGTTGGCTGAGCAAGACTTGGCCATTTATGTCATGCAGGCGAACAACCGCATGGCTAGAGCCACTTAAAAATTGGCCGTTTTCTATTGAAAATAGTGCGCGTTCGTGTTCTTTTCCGCTCACGCGAGGGAAATAAATTTGCGTTTGTGCATAAGCCAAATTCGCGTAAAAAAGCAGCAATAAAAACTTAGGCATGTTTTCTGAAAGATGTTTCAAATTTTTGTTGGAGCGCAGTGCTCAATTGAAGCCAATTTGAGGGTTGTTTGTGCTTCCAACGCTTGTGTGACCACAGCCAACGCGCAGGGTTATCTAGAATTTGTTGCTCGAGTTTCTGGACATGCAATTGTGTTAATTCTTGATAAGGAAGGTTTTTTGATTCTTCTACTATAAGTTCAAGTTGTATGTTGTAATAACCTCTCTTTGAATTTGATATGTTTGCAAAAACAAGTACACAATCGTATTTATTGGCCATGTATTCTGGTCCAAATATAACCGGCGTTTCGATACCCAAAAAAGGTAGCCAAAGGCAGTTATGGGCCGAACTCGGCGCTTGGTCGGCTAAGACAAGTATAATGGGCTGATTGGCATCAAATGCTTCTTGGTAATTTTGAGCATGGACAACTTTTAAACCAAAACGTTCTCGTCTTTGTGTTAATTTTTGATTCCAAAATGGGTGACTCAGCGGCATACCAATGCCGTAACTCGGTTGTTTGAACCATAATGCTTGAGCCGTTATGAGCCATTCCCAGTTATTGTAATGGCCGGCTACTAAAAGGATTGGTTTGTTCAGCCCTTTGATTTCCTCTACTATTTCAGGATTCTTAAGGTGCATGCGCTCGCGCAATTGCTTTTTTGAAATAGTGAGGTTTTTAACTGATTCAACAAGGAGGTCTGCAAAATAGCGGTAAAAGTCTTTTCTGATTTGTTTTCTTGCTTCGGTGGTTTGATTTGGAAAGGCTAGAAGTAGGTTCTGATCGATTGTTTTTTTACGGTAAGGAAGAACAGTAGATAGCAAGATAAATACTAAATCAGCAAATACGTAGAGTATCCGCAAAGGAAGATAGGATAGGGGTAGAACCAATCCGTAATAGAGCAGCGCGCCGCTTAAAATTTGTATTTGTCTTGCCACCATTTCTTGATTTGTTGTGCGATTTCTTGCTCCTTCGCGGCGCTCCCAGGATGAAAAAAGTTGGTGCCTGTAATTTCTGTAGGCAAAAATTCTTGGTTGTAGAAATTGCCGAGGTGGTCGTGGCTGTATTGGTAACCATCTCCATACCCAAGCTCTTTCATGAGTGCGCTAGGTGCATTGCGCAGCGCTAGTGGCACGCCAAGGTTTCCGGTTTTTTGTACAATTTGCTGGGCCTGATTGATGGCCATGTAAGCGGCGTTGCCTTTTGGAGAACTGGCTAAATAGAGCGTGCATTCGCTGAGAATGATCCGCGATTCTGGCCAGCCGACATTTTCAATGGCTTGAAAACAAGCATTGGCAAGTAAAAGCGCATTTGGATTGGCCAAGCCGATGTCTTCAGCGGCTAAAATAACCAAACGGCGCGCAATGAATTTGGGGTCTTCGCCGCCTTCGACCATTCTGGCCAACCAATAAACAGCCGCATTGGGATCGGAGCCCCTGACTGATTTGATAAACGCCGATATGATATCGTAATGTTGTTCGCCGTCTTTGTCGTAGCTGGCTAAACTCTGTTGGGCATTTTGCAAAACGATTTCGTCGGTAATGTCGATTTGTATTTGTGTTTGAAAAGTACCAATGATGATTTCAAATACGTTCAGTAATTTGCGGGCGTCGCCACCAGAAATGCGCAAAAGGGCATTGGTTTCCAGTAAGGCGATTTGCTTTCTTTGCAGAATTGGATCTTCTTGGATGGCTCTTTCCAAGAGGGAAAGGAGGTCTTTTTGACTGTGGTGTTCAAGTGTGTATACTTGACAGCGAGAAAGCAAGGCCGAAATGACTTCAAAAGATGGGTTTTCGGTGGTGGCGCCTATGAGGGTTATGATGCCCTTTTCGACGGCCCCCAATAAAGAATCTTGCTGAGCTTTGGAAAAGCGATGGATTTCGTCGATAAAAAGGATGCTGCCTTTTGGGCTGAACATGCCGCCGCCTTGCACTTTGGCAATGACCTCTCGCACATCTTTAACGCCGCTGGAAATGGCAGAAAGCGTATGAATCGGTCTTTGAAGATGTTGAGCAATGAGCTGAGCGAGTGTGGTTTTACCTACTCCGGGCGGGCCCCAAAAAATCATGGAGGGGATTACGCCTGCGTCTAGGGCCCGCCTCAAAGAAGCGTTTGGCGCCAATAGATGTTGCTGACCAATGTACTGGTCTAGCGTCTGTGGACGCATGCGTTCTGCGAGCGGAGCATTCATTACTCAAAGATAAGCAAACTAATTTTAGTATCTTCGTGGCAAAACAGAATGAATGAACGTCTATCTTGACAACGCCGCAACCACACCTGTTGCACCAGAGGTGGTAGAAGCCATGATCCCGGTATTGTTTCATACCTTTGGGAACCCATCCTCTACACACGCTTTTGGCCGTCAGGCTAAGGCGCTTTTAGAAAATTCAAGACGCAGTATAGCTCAAACGCTCAATTGCGCGCCTTCTGAGCTCATCTTTACATCTGGTGGCACAGAGGCAGACAACATGGCTTTGCACGCTGCTGTTACGCAGCTGGGTGTCAAACGCATCATTACCACCGCAATTGAACACCACGCAGTGGGGCACACCGCTGAGGCTTTAAAAGTTTCAGACGGCATTGAAGTTGTTTATTTAACTCTTGATGAAAAGGGAAATATCAACTTACAAGAACTCGAACAGTTGTTGCAAGAGCAAATACCTACTATTGTGTCGCTGATGCATGCCAATAACGAAATTGCCACCTTGTTGCCATTGGCCGAGGTTGCCCAATTGTGTCGTCAAAATGGAGCTTATTTTCATTCGGATACCGTTCAAACAATGGGGCACTATCATTTTGATTTAGCTGCCCTCGATATCGATTTCATTACTTGTGCGGCTCATAAATTTCATGGTCCAAAAGGCATTGGGTTTTTATATGTAAACAAAAAAACGCGCGTGAATCCGCTCATTCATGGGGGTTCGCAAGAACGCGGATTGCGCGGTGGCACCGAAAATATTGCAGGTGTTGTTGGTTTGGCAAAAGCCATTGAACTTGCCTATACCGATCTCGAAGCACATCAAAGCCACGTTTGGGGGCTCAAAAACTACATGATCAGCCGTTTGCAAGCGCTTTTTCCGGAGGTGCGCTTCCATGGCGAGACCAGTTATGAAAAAGCGTTGTATACTGTACTGAATGTTTGTTTGCCCGCTACCGCCAAAGCAGGCCTCTTGTTATTTACACTTGACTTGAAAGGAGTGGCAGTGAGTGGAGGCTCCGCTTGTACGTCGGGTGCTACCAAAGGCTCACATGTGCTCGAGGGCATTGGCGCCGATATGTCTAGGCCTAATGCGCGCTTTTCTTTCTCGCGCTTTACGACCAAAGAAGAAATCGATTATGCGCTCCAACAAATCGAAGAAGTGTATCAAAAGAATCTGTAAATTCAACCTATGCAAGCGCGGCCAAAAGTATTGTTTATTTCGAGTTGGTACCCCACAGAACTCAAGCCAACTGAAGGAAACTTTGTGCAACAGCACATCCTTGCCGCTCAACAAATTGCCGATGTGGCTATGGTGCATATTGTCCTCAGTACGCAACACCAAACCACTACACACCAAGCCACAACTGCGTCCTATGAAGCCCATGTGGTATATATCCCTAAGAACGAGGTCTTTATTCTTGGTTTGTTGGTCAATTATTTCAAGATTTTCGCTGCGTACTGGAAGTTTGCTGCCCAAACCAAACTCGGCAAGCCTGACCTGATTCATGCCAACGTGCTTTTTCCAATTGGTTTTGTCGGTCTTTTACTCAAATTAAGATGGCGCATACCATTGCTTTTTACGGAGCACTGGACCTGTTATCACGAAACCGCT
>RDZL01000192.1 GCA_004295165.1 Flavobacteriia bacterium | reverse complement strand
CCTTTGGTTTTGGAGGTCACAATACCTCCATCATTGTCAAGAAATTTAAAGCATAAATTGCTCAAAATTCCTCTTTTTAAGAAGAAGAAAACAAACGAAGAGCTCGATGTCATTCGTTTTGTTCTAGCTCAATTTGGATACAAACCCCAAAATGTATCATTTTTCATTCAAGCGTTAACGCACAAAAGTTCTCTTTCGGACCAACATCTATTAGCAGCCAACGAAAGGTTAGAGTTTTTAGGTGATTCAATTCTAGATGCAGTGGTTGCGTCATTTGTGTATGAAAAATACCCTGACCTCGATGAAGGTCAGCTTACCAAAATCAAATCAAAAATAGTTAACCGAAAGTCGTTAGCTGCGATTGGCGAGCGCATGGGCATTCGCAAGCACCTCATCTATAGTCAAGGCAGGAGCATCAATTTAGCTGGTCTTGAAGGCAATGCTTTCGAAGCGCTAATCGGTGCTATTTACCTTGATGGCGGGTTTATAACTACGCAAAGCGTACTTAAAAACACAGTTTTTAGAAAGCACCTCAATCTCAATAAGGTACTAGAAGAAGAACTTGACTTCAAATCGACACTTTTTATTTGGTGCCAGCGCAAAAAACTAAATCTTGAATTTGTCCTTTTGTCTGAGCAATTCATTGATGGCAAAGCTGTTTATGAAATGAGTGTGCAAATCAATCGCTCTAGCTACGGAAAAGGCAAGGGTTTTTCTAAGAAAGAAGCTGAGCAGGCAGCAGCAAAAGAAACGCTTGCTTTGATGGGAGAAATTTAAGTCGGTACTTGATTTATTAAAATTTGTAGTACATTTGCTCTATAAAAGAACTACACATGACTTGGACAGACTTCGTATACAAAATTGGTGATGCATTTCAATGGTCTTTTGGCTTTTTTGAATTTGTACAGAACTACTTTAATACAGCACTTATTCTTCTTGGCTTTTTTGGCTTTTATTTCTGGATGCGCACCCAAAAGCGCTTGAGCGATCAATCCAACGTGCCAGTAGAAATCAAAGATAACCAAGGCTGGTACAACAAAGACGGACAACAGCTGAAGTAATTTCAGTTTATATAGCAATAAAAAAGGGCGGTCATTTTTGACCGCCCTTTTTGTTGTATGATGATTTTTTATTTGTCTGCAGTAAGCGACGCACTCAAGAACTCGCGGTTCATGCGCGCAATGTTTTCTAAGGAAATGCCTTTAGGACATTCTACCTCACATGCGCCGGTGTTGGTACAGTTACCAAAACCTTCTTCGTCCATCTGACGGACCATATTGATTACGCGGTCTTGGGCTTCTACTTTTCCTTGTGGCAATAAGGCGTATTGTGAAACTTTAGCACCTACAAACAACATGGCAGAGCCGTTCTTACAAGTGGCAACACACGCACCACATCCAATACATGCAGCAGCTTCGAAAGCTTTATCTGCGTCGTGTTTTGGAATAGGAATAGCATTGGCATCCATTGTACGACCTGATGTATTTACAGAAACAAAACCACCTGCTTGCTGAATACGGTCAAAAGCAGAGCGGTCAACGACGAGGTCTTTTACAATTGGGAAAGCACGCGATCTCCAAGGCTCTACATAGATGGTGTCTCCGTCCGTAAAACTACGCATGTGTAGTTGACAGGTAGTAGTGCCAGTTTCAGGGCCGTGTGCGCGTCCATTTATATATAGGGAGCACATACCGCAAATACCTTCACGACAATCGTGATCGAAAGCTACAGGTTCTTTTTGTTCGTTGATGAGCTGCTCATTGAGCTGATCAAGCATTTCTAAAAACGAACTATCTGTAGAGACGTTAGCAAGGCTGTAGGTTTCAATACCACCTTTTGCATTGGTATTCTTTTGTCTCCAGATTTTGAGCGTAATATTGATAAATTTTGAAGCCATATCTATTATTTATAGTTGCGTGCTGCAATTTTAATGAACTCGTAATTGAGGGCTTCTTTGTGAAGCGCCGCTTTTTTGGCATCGCCGTCTTGGTATTCCCAAGCAGCAACGTATTTGAAATTGTCGTCGTCGCGAAGAGTCTCTCCTTCGCTATCTTGGTATTCTTCGCGGAAATGACCACCACAAGACTCTAGTCTGTGCAAGGCATCTACAGCCATGAGCTGACCAAGTTCGATAAAGTCTGCAACGCGCATGGCTTTGTCTAGCTCAGGATTCATTTCATTGGCATCGCCAGGTACAAAGACGTCTTTGTAGAACTCTTCGCGCAAAGCAGCAATTTCTTCGATGGCTTCTTTCAAGCCCGCTTCGTTGCGTGCCATACCCACTTTGTTCCACATAATGAGACCAAGGCGTTTGTGAAAGTGATCCACAGATTTTGTGCCTTTGTTTTGAAGGAAACGCTCGATACTCGCTTGAACTTCTGCCTCAGCTTGTTCGAATTCAGGGCTATCTGTAGCAATTTTACCTGTGCGGATGTCATTGGCGAGGTAGTCAGAAATTGTGTAAGGCAAAACAAAATAACCATCGGCTAAACCTTGCATAAGTGCAGATGCGCCAAGGCGGTTAGCACCGTGATCGGAGAAGTTTGCCTCACCCGTAACGAAGCAACCTTCGATGCTACTTTGGAGGTTGTAATCTACCCACACGCCACCCATTGTGTAGTGAACGGCAGGGTAAATTTTCATTGGAGTTTCGTATGGGTTGTCGTCGGTGATTTTTTGGTACATCTGAAAGAGGTTACCATATTTCTCCTCGATCCATTTTTTTCCGAGTGCAATGATTTTTTCTTCTGTAGGGTTGTGGTCTCCTTGTGCAAAAGCAGATTGGCGACCTTTATTGCGAATTTCTGTAGCGAAGTCGAGATAAACACCTTCGTTGGTATCGTTGGCTTCTATGCCAAAACCTTCATCACATCTTTCTTTTGCTGCTCTCGATGCGACGTCGCGTGGGACGAGGTTTCCAAAAGCAGGGTAGCGTCTTTCTAGGAAGTAGTCGCGGTCTTCTTCGGCAATTTGCGTTGGCTTCAAACGGCCTTCGCGAATGGCTTCAGCATCTTCTTTTTTCTTAGGTACCCAAATACGACCAGAGTTGCGCAAAGACTCAGACATGAGTGTGAGTTTGGACTGGTTGGTGCCGTGAACTGGAATACAGGTAGGGTGAATTTGTACGAAACAAGGATTTGCAAAATGTGCGCCTTTCTTGTGAACTTTCCAAGCTGCAGACACGTTGCTTCCCATGGCGTTTGTCGAGAGGAAGTAAACGTTTCCGTAACCACCTGAGGCAATTACAACGGCGTGAGCTGAATGACGCTCTAGTTCACCTGTAACGAGGTTTCTGGCGATGATGCCGCGCGCTTTCCCGTCTACTTTAACGAGGTCCATCATTTCGTGACGGTGGTACATTTTGACACGCCCTAAGCCAATTTGGCGAGAGAGTGCTGAATATGCACCAAGTAAAAGTTGTTGGCCAGTTTGTCCGGCTGCGTAAAAGGTGCGCTGAACTTGCGTACCGCCGAAAGAACGGTTGTCTAGCAAGCCACCGTATTCACGTGCAAATGGTACTCCTTGCGCTACGCATTGGTCAATGATGTTACCAGACACTTCGGCCAAACGGTAGACGTTTGCTTCGCGTGCACGGTAGTCACCACCTTTGATGGTGTCGTAGAAAAGGCGGTAAATCGAGTCGCCGTCGTTTTGGTAGTTTTTAGCTGCATTGATACCACCTTGGGCTGCAATAGAGTGTGCTCTACGCGGAGAATCTTGGAAGCAAAACGCCTTAACGTTATAGCCCATCTCGCCAAGTGAGGCTGCTGCAGATGCGCCGGCCAAACCTGTTCCAACAACGATGACATCGATTTTGGGACGGTTGTTCGGTGCAACCAACTTCATGTGGTTTTTGTGGTTGGTCCATTTTTCTGAAATTGGACCCTCTGGAATGCGCGAATTTAGTGTTGACATAGCCTGATTCCTAGTGGTTCATGTAAATAATAACGGGAATGATCGCAAACAAAAACGGAACAACAACAGCAAAGGCAGTTCCGATAATTTTGATCAGTGGGGTGTATTTTGGATGATTGATGCCCAATGATTGGAAGGCACTTTGGAAACCATGCAAGAGATGGTAAGCCAAGACAATCATGGAGATCAAGTAAAAGAGCACTGCAAAAAGAGCGCCTTCGTTTTTGCTCTTGCTGAAGAAGTCCATGACTAAGGTGTGGAGATCGCGGTAGCCCTCTGCCACTTTTACGTTCGTGCCTTTGATGTAAAGGTCGGTGCCTTTTTCAATGATGTTTTTGCCGTCTTTTGGAATGGGCTGAATACCCGGAACATGTGTATAGTATAGCTCAGCGTTGGCAGCGCCCATCATTGGGTTGTCCATTTCGAGTTTGTAGGTATGAAGTGGAACAGCTTCTTTGACTTTCATTTGCCACCAGAAGTTGGCCATGTGTGTGGCCAAGAAAACCAAGATAAGCGTTCCTAAGATTGCCATGCTACGACTCGCAGAGCTAGAGTTTGCACCTGGCTTGCTGTAAGCATAACGCACCGGACGCGCCTTGCGGTTTTGAATAGTGAGCGCTATTCCGTCAATCACGTGAATCAAGATAGCCGCGTAGGTGACGTAAGAAAGAATTTTAATGAAGAGGTTGTGGCCCATGAAATAGGCGTATTCGTTGAATGCCCTACGGCCTTCTTCGCCTGTTTTAAGGATCAGTTGGAGGTTGCCAGCTAGGTGGCCAACCAAAAACGTACACAAGAAAAGACCGGTGAGGGCCATAAAGACCTTCTTACCGATAGAAGATTTAAATAATACTGAGTTACTCATAAGAATCTTTCATTTGTAGTGTTGCAAATTTACGTGAACAACATTTAAGTGTAACAAAAGTTGCCAAGATAATCGGATAATTCGGGCTATTTAGAACGATTATAGATAGCTCAAAACAACTTGCTCACTATTCACTTCTAATTGGACCTCAGCGCCCAATGCCAATGCTTGATTATCGTCGATGTGCCCCGCGGGGAAATCAAAGCAAATTGGGATTTTTCGGTACTTGAAATGCGTCAAGATGAGTGCTTCTATGGTTTTTCCAAACGGCACATCGGTGTCTTCTAAATCAGTCATGCCGCCCACAATGAGCCCATTAATTTGTGCTAATGCGCCACTTTTTTGGAGCGCATGGAACATGCGGTCAATATGGTAAAGGTGTTCTGCGAGGTCTTCAATAAATAAAATCGCGTCATTGAATGGATAGCGTTCTGGTGTCGCTAGCATGCTGTAAGTGATACTCAAGTTTCCGCCAACCAAAGTGCCACTTGCCTTTCCTAGTTGATTGAATGGTTTGGGTTCAAAGTCAAAAGATGCTTTTTCTCCATAAAGTATCTCGCTTAGGCGTGCTTTAGCTTCGGCACTATTTTTTTCGATATTCAACGCCATGGTGCCATGGATACTCTGAAAACCTAGCGATTGAATTTTGTGGTGCAGCACACAAATATCAGAAAAGCCAATGAGCCATTTAGGCTCGCGGATAAACTGTGCCCATTGCAAACCATCTAAAATTTGAACGCAGCCATATCCACCCCTTACACACCATACCGCTTTGGCTTGCGGATGATCAAGACCTGCTTGTAAATCCGCTAAGCGCTCGAGTTCAGTTCCTGAAAAATAATGGTGTCGGCCCGTTAAATTTAGACTTCTCATTGCGCGAAGACCAATGCTTTGCAACCAATTTTCAGCTTCAATTATATAGTGTTCTTCAATGGCTTTGGCTGGCGCGCACAAATAAACGAGGTCGCCAGACTGTAGCGAAGGCGGAGCAACTAAATTCATGGTTGTAAAAGTGCGTTGAGGATTTTTAAATCTGTGGGGCTCGTGATTTTCATATTTTCTTCGTTGCTCATGACCAAAAGTGGGCTTACTCCAATGGCCTCAACAACACTGGCGTCGTCTGTAAAGTGCGCTTGGTATCCTTGTAAATAAGCTTTTTGCAGGGTACTTGCCTCAAAACATTGTGGTGTATGCACAAGATAATACTTTGATCTATCTACACTTTCTGATTTTGTTAGATTTCCCATGCGCAGCGAATCTTTTAAATTCAGCACAGGTACAACGGCTTTCGAATTGTTTAGGCCCTCAAAACAGCGCGCGATGGTCTCCATACTGACTAGCGGCCTTACGCCATCGTGAATGGCAATTTGTTCACCTGTGCAGATAGCGAGGGCATTTTGAATAGAGTGGAATCTTTCGTTGCCACCATCTATTAATTCGTGCGGAATATGGGTGTCGTATTTGTTCAAGAGCTCTTTCCAGTGAGCGGTCCAGTCTTTGGGGAGGGTAACGATGAGTTGCGCAGCAGGGTCGAATTCGAAAAAACGCTCAAGCGCGTGGATCAAAACTGGCTTGGAACCCAGTAATAAAAATTGTTTGGGAATGTCGCTTTCCATGCGTTTCCCTATGCCACCTGCCGTAATGATGATGCTTTTTTTCATCGTTTTCCAAAGATAAGCAATCTAGCGCTTCTGAATGGGAAGCAGCCTTAACTTGCGCACATCTAAATCTATTGTGAATGCTTGGCCGCTGATATATTCGCCATCTGTTTCGGCATGCAAGACGCCAGCATTAGATTTCAATTGAACGGGGTAAGAGATATTTAAGTAATGCGCCTCCGGATGCTTGATTTTTTTACCGCGCTTCACCCGCAGCACATTTTTGACATAATCAAATAAAGAAACTTTGCCTAAAAGTGTGAGCTTGAGTTGTCCGTCGTCGATTTGAGCACCTGGATGGATGTATAAACCATCGCCAAAAATACTCCCATTACAGAAGGCGGCGAGCAATAATTCACCGTCGTATCTGTAGTCGGGAGTGGTGAGTTCAACTTGAGGGCGCTTGTATTTCAAAAAGGTTTTGATGATCGCTAATCCGTAAGAGAAATTCGGCCCGAACTGCTTGCGGAAATTTTGCAGCTCCAGCACAACCGCGCCCCCAAAACCAATATCGGTAATGTTGGCGAAATAGCGTGTTTCTGCTTCCGTTTGAACGCGCCCGATGTCAAATAGTTGAAAGGCATTACTTTGGATTTTTTCACAAAAACCGTCGGTGGTTTGGAAGCCAGCGGAGCGGTAAAAATCGTTGCCAGTTCCATTTGGAAGGACACCTAGAATGGGCTGAAAGTTGGCGTCTGGATGCGTACAAACTCCATTGACAAGCACATTAAAGGTTCCGTCGCCTCCTACGCCTATCAGGTGGGTGCAAGTGTGTTTTAACGTATGAATTTGTTGAATAGCTGCAGCGCCATCTGAGCTCTTGTAAATTTGAAATTCGTCGCGGAATAGCTCCTTCAAGTCAGCTAAAATACGCTGATTAGTTGGGCTGATTTTTTTGTTTCCGTTGGTGATGCAATAGATAAAGGGCATCTGCCAATTTACACAATTATTTTAGTATTGAATTTGTAAGCTGCTCGATTGCTGCCATTTTTGGCCATTGAGAAGCGCTGAGACAAAGTAGATGTAGTGGGCACGAGGCAGTTTTTCGCCTCCTAAATCTGTACCATCCCATTCGAAATCAGGTCTGTCGCTTTTAAAAACGACGTTGTTTTTTGCGTCTAGTACAACGATGCTGAAATCTTCAATGGAGTGACTACCCCAATCTATTTGTAATTTTTCGTTTTGTCCGTCTCCATTCGGAGTAAAAATATTGGGTAATGAGATTGGCGTTGTCTTTTTTGCTTGCGCTTCTTGTATTGGGGCAATTTGAGAGGGCGTAGCAATTTGTTGAACTAATTGGCCTTGAGTTGGATTTACAACTGGAATAACATGCGGTTCGATCGCTGATGTGAATGCTTGCGCTTCCGTATTAGTTCCCGAAAAAGGTTGCGCGTCAAAATCAGGAATTCCAAACTCAGTGTCATCAATTATAGGAAAACAACCGATCGGCAAAGGATCGTAGTGCAAAGTTTGGATAGTTGGTTTTGTTGGTTCTGCTGGACTGATTTTTTTGTCTTCTTTTGACTTGCTGGTTTCTTGAGGTGTTTTAACTACTTGCTTTTTGACTTCTTGCTGCTTTTTGACTTCTTGCTTTTTTGTTTCAAACGATAGATATACTGCGCCTACAACAACTGTTGCTGTGGTAACACCAATAAGTGTTTTGGCAAATAGGCCAAGCCCTGTTTTGGCGGCACCGGTACCAATGGACGAAGAAATAGAAGACCACAATGCCGGGTCTACCTGGACTTGGTGGTCCTGGAGGCCTTTGGCAAATAGTTCTTTTATTTGGTCTTTTTCAGTCATATTAATCTATGTTTTCAATGCGGTCTTTCAAATAGGCCCTTGCGCGCAAGTATTGTGTTTTGGAGGTACTTTCAGAGATGCTGAGTTGTTGCGCAATTTCTTGGTGAGAGTAGCCTTCAATAGCAAAAAGGTTGAAGACAGTGCGGTAACCATCTGGCAGCGCCTGAACTAATTTGAGCAGGTCGTCGGCCATGAGTTTTTCCGCGCTGTAGTCTTGGTGTGCTAATTTGTGCGAGACGTCGTCTAAAGAGACATCTGTGAGCAATTTTTTATCTTTTCGGAGTTGGTC
>RDZL01000236.1 GCA_004295165.1 Flavobacteriia bacterium | reverse complement strand
ATAAAAATAATAATTTTAATAGCCGTATTTATCTTTCCATCTATCTTTTAAAAACTTACGCAATTCGTTTTCTCTTACATTGTTGCCAGGCTTGTAAAATGCTTTACCTGCAAGATTTTCAGGCAAATACTCTTTAACAGAAATCCAGTTTTGGTTTTCAAAACCTTGGAATGAATAAAGTGGGTTTGAAAACCAAATTGGATCGCTTCTGCGCTGGAATTTGTAGTCTGGCTCATACACCGCACGTGCGCTCAAGAATTTACCGACCGATGCCCGATAAGCTGAAGTACCCAAGGTGCCGATCTTGAAATTCTGCATGATCTCTATTTGCAAGTATGCGTGGTCTACAGCACTGTTGAATACTTTTGGTAAGCCGCGTTCGTAGTGCACTGAAAAGGTAGGATAGGCAGAGCCCAAGACTACTTTTCGGTATGGTTCGCGCATGTAGCGCTGTTTGGGTGTGTAGGAGGCGCCAAAATTTAAAATGTAAGCATCGTAAGGGTCAAAGGCAAGGGGGTCGTTGTTGGGTAGCGCTTGGTCAATGCCATCCAAAAATTCAAACCCTTCTAAACTTCTTCTTTTGGTAAATTGGGAGTTGGCGTAAGCATAAAAACCATTGAAAAGCTCGTATTCAAGGTTGATGTTCAGTTTGGTGGATTGAAAGAAGTTGTCTCGTTTGTAAATCTGGGTAATGGCGTCAAAACCTCGAATCACGTCAAAGTCATGGGTAAGCGCAACCCGCAGAAAGCCAAAGTGAAAGGGGTCAAATCGGTATTTCCACCAGGAGTCGCCTTTCCAGTCGCCGTTCAAAAAGCCATAACTGATGCGGGTGTAGGAGTCAAGGGTGCGTTCATCTTTCCATTTTTTGAAATAGTCGAAGCTCGGCGCCACGCGTGGCCCTCCAATATTGATAGGTTGTACGGTTGAAGCAACTGAGCCGATGGTCCATTGTTGCTTGAGCTCGCGGTTGCGATGATCTACCCCAAACCAAAGTACTTTGAGCACGGTCACTTTATTGAAAACGGCATCTATGCTATCTAAGTATTCTTTGCGGTTGAGGTAGTCTGTAATGGAGTCTTTGGCCTTTATGAACTTGACCTCTTCGTCGGTAAGTGCAATCGCGCGTTTTTGGACCCAATAGGCGCTGTCGCGCTCGTAGGCCTCCTGACTCGTGACAGCAACTTCTGAATTGAAGTATCTCTTGGCAAAGGCAGGTTCAAAGTTATAATTGCTATAGAGCGCTTCTGTTTTACACTGGCTCACCTCGTTTTTGTATTTGACACCATAAGTGAGCAACTGCTTTTGCAGTACACAAAGGGTGTCTCCTTGAATTTGATAATCTTGCTCGATGCGGAAATAATCGTAGATCAATAAATTTCCTTTGTTCATGGTGAGGTCTAGCTTTTGCACTAACCAAAGCGAATCAATCACCCAAATGTAGCCCTCTAGCGTAGAAGTAGCGGTATTGCGCGGACTGATCTTGATTTTAGAAATCATGTAGCCGTTTTCTTCGTACTTCTCCTCGAGCTTGTATTTGTAGGCTATAATACCTGGCGCAGAAATAGGAGAGGCCACAGGGGTCTGATGGAGGTCGTTTAGGTGCAGTAGATTTTCAAAAAAATTGAAGTTAGACTTGACGGTGGTGGTGTAATAAAGTTGCGAGACATCGCCAAAAGCTTTATAGGCATTTCGGATTTCTTTGACCTGATTTGGCGGTGCATAGGAGCGGTGTAGCTCTACCTCGGCAAGTTGTAATTTGTTGAGCCATTCTGGTACTTTGGCTTGATTTTCAGTAGGGTCTTGATCGGTGCGGGTATTTTCGTTTTTGGGTTTGGT
>RDZL01000191.1 GCA_004295165.1 Flavobacteriia bacterium | reverse complement strand
TAGGTGCAGCAGTTTTTCTCGGCAGTATCCTATACACCATCTTTACAACAACTGAGTATCCGCCTTCTGATGAAGAAGCTTTCCAAAAAGAAAAGAAAAACACCAATTTCATCAAAGATTTTTGGAGTTCGGTGACAAGTATGTCGCCAACTATGCTCAAACTAGGTCTGATTCAATTTTTTAGTTGGTTTGCCTTTTTTACCATGTGGAGTATGGCCACGCCAGCGCTAACGGCAACCGTTTACAATGCGCCGGCACCTACAGCAAACAGCGCCAACTTTGAGCAAATGAATCAGGCATATCAAGTCGCTGCCGATTCAGTGGGCTCCAATATGGGTATTTATGGCCTCAGCTCCATGCTATTTGCATTGGCGCTTACTTTTTATGCCGCCAAATACAGTGTCAATCGCAAATGGGTGCATTTAGGCTCACTTGTGGCTGGTGGTGTTGGGTTTATCCTGATGGGTTTCATCCCAAGTCCTGATTACCTTTGGTTGTGTTTTGCGCTCATTGGCTTTGCTTGGGGTAGTATTTTATCGATGCCTTACGCCATGCTTTCTAGCACCGTCGATGAAAACAAAATGGGCCTCATGATGGGCTTGTTCAATATGTTTATCGTGATTCCTCAAATTATTGCAGCTTTAGGTGGTGTCAATACGCTTTCCAAAATATTTGGAGACGGTCCAATTGCACCAATGCTGTTAGCGGGTTCGTCTCTTGTTTTGGCGGGCTTACTCAATTTGATTCTTACCGATAAGCAAATCACGCGTGGATAACATGAAAGCTTTTTTATTCGACCTCGACGGTGTCTTGGTCAGCACCGAACACAACCACTTTTTGGCTTGGCAACGCTGTGCACATTCATTGGGTATCGCCTTCACCGAAAAGGAAAATGAACTTCTAAAAGGAGTAAGTAGGGTAGACTCCCTCAAAAAAATACTTGTGTTAGGTGCAAAAACCATTTCTACTGAAGAATTTGAGGACTTGTTGATCAGTAAAAACGATTTTTATCTGGAATCTATCCAAGACCTCAATCAAAGTAACTTGTTACCAGGCGTTTTAGATTTATTGAAGTCCGCAAAGACCAAGGGCATTCACCTAGGCGTAGGTTCTTCGAGCAAAAATGCCAATTTCATCTTAGACAAACTTCAAATCCGTTCTTATTTTGAAGTAGTGATCGACGGAAATGGTGTCAAAGACCCCAAACCACATCCCGAAGTTTTCTTGAATGGTGCCAGAGCACTAGGACTTGACCCATCCGTATGCATGGTTTTTGAAGATGCCGCTTCTGGCATTGCCGCAGCCAAAGCAGGTGGTTTTACAGCTGTTGGGGTAGGTAACCCCCACATTGCAAACATGGCAGATATTTATTTGAACGATTTGACTGAATTTAGAGTAGAGCAATATGCGTAATTTATTTGAAATTGATCCTTGGAAGATCATCGAAAGCAAATTTGACCAGAGTAAACAAAAACAAGCCGAGAGTATTTTCAGTATCGGTAATGGTTCTTTTGGCCAGCGCGCCAATTTTGAAGAAAAGTACAGCGGACCTTCTTTACAAGGTAGCTATATAGGTGGCGTTTACTACCCGGACAAAACACGCGTTGGGTGGTGGAAAAACGGTTATCCAGAATATTTTGCCAAAGTTCTGAACTCTACCAACTGGATCGGCATAGACATCAGCATCGATGGCGAACAACTCGACTTGAATAGTCAGCAAGTGAAATACTTTCACCGAGAGCTAGACATGCAAAAAGGTTTGCTCAAAAGAACAGTACGTCTTGTTTTTGGCAGCGGAAAAGAAATTGAAATTGAGAGCATTCGCTTTTGCTCTATGGCGCGCGAAGAAATTGCAGCAATCAGCTACAGCGTAACGCCCCTCAATTTCAGTGGAAATGTCAAGTTTACGCCTTATCTAGACGGAAATATCAGCAACCACGATGCCAACTACGATGAATTCTTTTGGCAAGAAGACTCCCGAAAAGTGGATCTTCAGAAAGGGATTTTGTGTACCCGAACTAAAAAAACTGATTTTTGTGTCGCTACGGCCATGCGTTTCAGTTTTTGGCGCGAACAAGAACTCCTGACCATTCATCCGAATATTGCCCAGCGCGCATTTTATGTAGAAAACAACTTTGAGCACTACCTAGAGCAAGGGGTGCGTTTTACGCTTAAAAAATATGTTGCCGTCACTTCTACGATCAACCATTCAGAATTTGAATTAGCTGCAAAAGCCATCAAACGTGTACGCGATGCCTACACGACAGGTTTTGATACCTTGCGCACTGAACACGAAGGCGCTTGGGCTGAAATCTGGAAGAGTGCAGATATCTCAATTGAAGGTGACGTAGCATCTCAGCAAGGTATTCGCTTCAATATTTTTCATTTATACCAGACTTACACAGGTAAAAATGCCAAGCTCAACATTGGGCCCAAAGGATTTACCGGCGAAAAATACGGAGGGGCCACTTATTGGGATACCGAAGCGTATTGCTTGCCTTTTTACCTCAAAACTGCCGATCCTAAAGTAGCCCGACAGCTTTTGGTTTACCGTTATCACCACCTCGACCGCGCTATAGAGAACGCTGAAAAGCTTGGTTTCAAAGACGGTGCAGCACTGTACCCGATGGTGACCATGAACGGCGAAGAATGCCATAATGAGTGGGAAATCACCTTCGAAGAAATCCATCGCAATGGCGCTATTGCTTTTGGAATTTACAATTATGTGCGCCACACAGGTGATCACGCTTACTTAGATACTTACGGGTTGCCAGTTTTGGCCGGTATCGCGCGCTTTTGGGCGCAGCGCTTCAATTGGTCAGAGGCCAAGCAAGCATACGTCATGCTCGGTGTAACAGGGCCAAACGAATACGAAAACAACGTCAACAACAACTGGTACACCAACTACATTGCGCGTTGGTGTATTTCTTATTGCTTGGAAGTCAACGCTAAGGTCAAAGCCGACCTCCCTCAAAAGTTGTCTGCCCAAGAAATTGATAAATTCCAACACATTGCAGCGAACGTTTACTTTCCAACTTTGGAAGGTACTTCCATCTTTTTACAGCAAGATGGTTTCATGGACAAAGAGCAATTGAGCGCCTCAGATATTCCGGTTGCGGAGCGTCCGATCAATCAGCATTGGTCTTGGGACCGCATTTTGCGTTCCATTTTCATCAAGCAGGCAGATGTGCTCCAAGGACTTTATTTATTTGAAGACCATTTCAACGAAGACATCATCCGCGAAAACTTTGATTTTTACGAGCCTAAAACGGTTCATGAATCTTCGCTTTCACCTTGTGTACACGTCATATTGGCCGCCAAAATCAAGCGCCTAGACAAAGCCCTTGAGTTGTATTTGCGCACCAGCCGCCTAGACCTCGATGATTACAACCACGAGGCGGACGAAGGCTTACACATTACTTCCATGGCCGGTACCTGGATGTCCGTTGTAGAAGGCTTGGCAGGCGTACGTGTGTACGAGAACAGTCTGTCTATAGATCCACAGATTCCAAATCCTTGGAAAAGTTATGCATTTCAGATCCGCTATCAAAATCAACCCCTAGACATAGCGATCACTCAACAAAAAGTAACGATTACTAATTTAGGTTCGGCGCTTATTTCATGTGATTTAGCGGGTACTACCATCCAAATTGAGGCAGGAGCCCAGCATGAGGCAGCACTGAAGTAATTCAGGTTGTGATGAAAAAAATATTGTTGTGCACTTTTGTGCTCTTTGGCTTGCAGCAGGTTGTTGCGCAGGTCAATCCTACGAATCGACAGGTGGTCTTGCAGGCCTATTGGTGGGATTACTGGAATACCAATTACCCTAATGGTTGGTGCAATTACCTCACCGAACTTGCGCCGCGTTTGGCGGAGTTGGGCGTTGATGCCGTATGGATTCCACCGACCGTCAAAAATGCGGGCACGAATAGCGTGGGTTATTCTCCTTTTGATCATTACGACCTCGGCGACAAATTCCAAAAGAACAGCACCAAAACCCGCATGGGGGATAAAGACGAGCTCTTGCGTATGGTAGCCGTTTTGCATGCCAATGGCATCGACGTTATTCAAGATGTAGTACTCAATCACGTGAGCAATGCGGGCAGCGCCAATGGTTCGGGAGGCCAAGACCCGGCAGCCATGGACGACGGCCAAAACAACCGCTACAAGAATTTCCGTTATGTGAGCTTCAAGACGCCTGCCTCAGCTGAAAGCGCCGCCAATTACCTCGCCCGCGAAGGTCGATTCAGTAAAAACTGGCAAAACTTTTACCCCAACAATAACAATATATGTTGCAGCAACGACATCAATTCACCGTATTGGGGCCCCGATGTTTCGTTTGAAAGCAATGCTTTTGGCACCTCATCTAATGCTTTATATAATCCGTCTCAAAGCACAGATTACATGCGTGCAGGCATGCGAAATTGGCTCATATGGTACAAAAAACAAGTAGGATTCGATGGGCTGCGTTTTGATGCGGTCAAGCACTTTCCTGCCTATGTTTCAGAGGACGTACTTTGGAACCTGCAATACGGCGCTATGTGGGCAAGTGGAGGCCCTGAACTCTTTGCAGTAGGTGAATGGGTGGGCAGCACTGCACAACTCGACGCTTGGGCCGACGCTGTTCAAAACCGCGCAGGCACCTTTGATTTCAACTTGCGTTTTGCCCTTTCTGCGATGGTGAACAGCAATGGCAGCTATGATTTGAGTCAGATACCGAGTCAGCAACAGCAAAACCGCCAAAGAACGGTTCCTTTTGTCAATAACCACGATACATTTCGGCCGCAGCTGTCTGCACAAGGAAATTACACCGGTTGGAACTCGGGTTCAGAACTCAGTCCGCACATCGAACCCAACGACGGCCGCAGTTCGGCTGCCCATGCAATTGCTTTGTCGGTAGATGGTGCCCCTCAGCTCTTTTTCGAGGACTTATTTAATATTGGCTACAACGGAAACCGTTTTGGTCATGAACCTACCGATACGAATGCTTTACCCACCGATAGCGACATCGAGAACCTTTTGTGGTGCCACCAAAATTTGCATTTCAAAGACGGAGCGTATTTTGTGCGTTGGCAAGCGCCAGATGCACTTGTCATTGAACGCGGTGCCAAGGCACTCATCGGTATCACAGACAACTGGACGCAATGGCAAAACCTAACGGGCGTCCAAACCAATTGGCCCGATGGCACCGTATTGATTGATTACTCAGGAGCTAATAGCAATCCAACCACCGTATACGGCGGCGGCAAAGTAAATATTTCAATTCCGCCCTGCGACGGGAGCGCTAATTTAGGCCGCAGAGGCTATTGTGTATGGGCGCCTCAGGGCATCACTACCAATTACCAACGTACTGCTAAAAACGTGGTGCAAGAATGGGAAATGAACGATGACCTCGGTGATCGCCACGCCAACTCATTGCAACAAGGCGGTAAATTACCCAACAATAGCCTCGAATGTAGGGTGGTCGGGCGTATTTACGCCAAAGCTGGAGAAGTAGTTCAAATTGAGTGGTATCCGAGTGCACCGAATTTGGCACTCACATTAGGTGTTTTAGATAAAAACTGCACGCCACTTGATTCTTTGACACAAGCGGGCAACGGTGTTTTAACTTTTACACCCACTTATAGCGGTTGGTTCACTATTCGCCTGCGCAACGCCACAGCGAATCAAGCTGGGCAGCATTGTTGGGTAAAAGCTATTTACGAGGCACCTGCTGTGGTGCAGACTAACGAGGTGAAAAACAAATGTGCTTGTGCCTATACGGATCCAGGAATAGGTTTAGAAGAGTTTGCCGATTTGGAAGTGACTGTTTTTCCGAATCCAACGAACGGTCAGATCAAGATTGCGTTGTCTGAAGGCTTACAATTAGAAAGTTTGGCCATTATTGATGCACTAGGAAAGTCCAGAGACCTACATTTCGTTTCAGAGAATGACAAAGAATACCAAGTTCAAATAAATGATTTAGAAAACGGATTGTATTGGCTCAGCATTCAAACCAATCAAGGAAAGGTTTTCAAGCAAATGGAGCTGCTACCTTGATCAATCTACAGTGAGGTGTCCTTTTGCGTAGGTGTATAGGCGGTTGCGTTCGGCTACTTCTTTGCGAAAATATTTTTCTTGTTGTTTGGGGATGTAGCGTTTTTTGTGCTGACCAAGAAGAAGGATATTCAAGATTTTTTTTACCCAATTGTAAGCGGGCTGGTAGTTTTCATCGATCGGATCAAAGGAGTCTAGGCTGGCATGGAGGTCTGGATGCAGTCCCATTTGCAAGAGTTGTTGGCGCACCTCTTCTGAACGCGCATTGAATTTATGAAGGTGCTCTGGGTCGATTTCCTTGAGCTTGGCAATGCGATTGGCCTGAAATTCGAGGTCTAAAAATGCCCGCTCTAAAGCTTCAATAGTCATCATGATGCTGCAAAAATAGCTTAAATCTTTTCAAAATAGCCTAAAAATTCGGCGTTGCCGTCGCCACCGAGAATAGGAGAGTCGATGTAAGCCTTCCATTGCAATTGATTGCGTTGCGCCATTTGCTTGATATTTTCTAAGAGTGAAGGGTACTGACTGGTGTCTTTTACAACGCCTGCTTTGTTCAATGATCCGGGGCCGAGTTCAAATTGCGGCTTGACCAATAAAACAACTGCCGCTTTTGCTTTGAGAAAGGGAATGGTGAAGGGCAAAACCTTCTCTAGTGAAATGAAAGAGACATCCACCACCAAACCGTCCACTTGTTCTGGGACTAATTTTTCGGTGAGGTCGCGCGCATGCGTCTTCTCCAAATTGACAACCCTTGGGTCGTTTTTGATTTTTTCGTGGAGTTGTTTTTGCCCTACATCAACGCAATAAGATTTCGCCAAACCTCTATCTAGCATGACTTCCGTAAACCCACCTGTGCTAGCGCCTAGGTCGATGAAAGTTTGGCCTTTGACGTCAATTTTCCAGTGCTCAAGTGCGGCAATCAATTTAAATGCGGCTCTTGAAACCCACGGAATTTCTTCGGCGAGTAACTCAATAACGGCATCGGTTGGGACTTTTTTACCGGGCTTGGAAAACAGTTTTCCATTGACCTTTACGCCGTATTTTTTGATCATTTCTTCGGCGCGCACCCGGGAACTGACCAGGCCGCGTTCGAGAATAATTTTGTCAATGCGTTCTTCTTCCATTATTCAGGGTAAATAAAAAGTATTTTTTCAGGCCAACCTTGAATTTGAAGATAGGTTGGGGCATCTTTGATGAATTTATGACTAAGTGGTTTGATGTCAAATTGTACAGACCCTTTGAAAGGTGCTAAATTGTGTGAGCGTACTTTCGGACTCGAACTCATGAGTTTACAAAATCTGATAGGAGGAAACGATTTCGCAAGCATAGAACTGCCTACTAAGCTCAAATCTCCTTGATCTTCAGGACAAGTATAGAAAAGCGTAAGGACATTTGCTTCAAGTTGGAGCGAATCGATTTGGATGGGCGCTGTTTCACTTTGGTAAAGTGAATCGTTGATCTCTGAAAGTTGGCGTTGCATATAACTTAATGGAGGGACGCGTTTTGATCTTGGTACGAAACAAGAAAAAAGCAACGAGGATAAAAGGAGGATAAAAAGCGTTTTCATGGGTTCTTGCTTGACAAGTGTCGTCAAAAGTAATACCAATTGCGCAAAGAGTTCTATTTTTGTAATCGAATGAAGACGAAAACCCTTAAAAAGAATAAAGTCAATGTGGTGACGCTTGGCTGTTCTAAAAATACTTTTGATTCTGAAGTGCTAATGGCACAGCTCAAGGCCAATCAGTTTGAGGTTGAGCACGAAGCACAACAAGACGATTCCGAGATTGTGATCATCAATACTTGCGGCTTCATTGACAACGCCAAGCAAGAGTCTATCGATACCATTTTGCGCTACGCAGAGGCCAAGCAAGAAGGTTTGGTGGAGAAAGTATATGTTACGGGTTGTTTGTCTGAGCGCTACCGCGACGAACTCGAAAAAGAAATCCCAGAGGTTGATGCTTATTTTGGAACGCGCGAACTGCCGCGTTTGCTCAAAACGCTCAAGGCCGACTACAAACACGAACTTGTAGGGGAGCGCATCCTAACCACCCCCACGCATTACGCTTATTTCAAAATTGCCGAAGGCTGTGACCGCCCTTGTTCTTTTTGCGCCATTCCACTGATGCGCGGTGGGCACCAATCTACACCGATAGAGGATCTGGTTTTTCAAGCAAAAGGCCTTGTGGCTAAAGGTGTAAAGGAAATCATGCTCATTGCCCAAGACCTCACTTACTATGGTCTTGACCTCTATAAAAAACGCGCGCTTTCAGACCTACTTAAACAACTTTCTGACATCGAAGGTTTGGACTGGATCCGCCTGCATTATGCCTACCCATCTGGTTTTCCGATGGATGTACTTGAAGTGATGGCCGAGCGCGATAACATTTGTAAATACCTCGACATGCCTTTGCAACATGGCTCTACACGCATTTTGCAAGCCATGCGCCGCGGCATTACCCGCGAAAAAACCGAAGAATTGGTAGCTACCATTCGCGCCAAAGTACCGGGCCTCGCTTTGCGCACCACACTTATTGCGGGCTATCCTTCAGAAACCGAAGCCGATTTCCAAGAGATGTACGATTTTGTCGAGCGCACACGTTTTGACCGCCTTGGCATTTTTACTTACTCCCACGAAGAAAACACGCACGCGTATCAGTTCACCGACGACGTCGCTGCGGAGCTCAAAAAAGAGCGCGCCGATGCCATTATGGAATTGCAAAGTGGAATTTCCTACGACCTCAATCAGTTGAAGGTAGGGAAAGAGTTCAAAGTGCTTTTTGACCGCGCTGAGGGCGACTACTTTATTGGGCGTTCTGAATTTGACTCTCCGGAGGTAGACAACGAAGTATTGGTGAAAAAAGC
>RDZL01000190.1 GCA_004295165.1 Flavobacteriia bacterium | reverse complement strand
AGGTAGGTGCATTCAGAAAACCGGTTCCGGCTGAGCGTTTTCGGGAATTTACACCCGTTGATGGCCAGGTTTTGGCCAATGGACTCACGGTGTATATGGCCGGCTATTTTAGCACATCTGCCGAGGCACTAAAACAACAGAAATTGATCCGTACGTTGGGTTATCCTGATGCGTTTGTGGTGGCTTATCAAAATTGCAGCCGCTTGAGTTTGGCGCAAGGTAGAGCGTTAGAATCGACAACAACTTTGGCCCAAACTGAAAATATTGCAACCAGTTCTGTTTTCGCTGGGCCCGGACAAGGTTTGTATTATACTGTTCAGGTCGGAGTTTACAACAGGCCTTTGACCTCTGAGGCGCAAATTGGCCTCAGCGAACTCATCGAGGCCAAAACAGCTAAAGGCCAATACAGATATGCGAGTGGTAAGTTTGGGAATTTAAAAGATGCGAAGACCAGACAGCAATTAGCCGTTGCAAAAGGCATTACAGACGCTTTTATTGTAGCTTACTACCAAGGCAAACGCATCGATTTAGCACAAGCTAAGTTATTGGCGCAATCAGGTATTGCCTTTGAGCAAAACTTTGAGCAAATTCAGGTGCCTGCGTTATCTGCTGCATTACAGCAAAAAGTGTTGGCCCTTGAGCTACCGCAAACGCAGCCACTCAAAGTGCCAGATCCGGTGCTTCGCTATGAAGCCAAATGTACAGCTTGCCAAGCGGAGCTCAGTAGATACAATAGAGTAGGGGTTTTTATTTATGATCCCGAAAAAGATCTCATCATGTCAGCGCTGCAAAAAGCGTCTGAATGGGATGTAGTGCAGCTGATGTACATGAAGGAATTGCGCAAGAAAACACCTACTTTAAAAGGGGAGACACAAACACTTGAATTGGATCTCGATGGCCTTGATGGCGCCTTTATGGATTGGTTGCTGCGCCAAGCGAACAGTTACGAGCTGAGCAAAGATCAGCAAGGCAAGCTGCAGCTCAGGTTTGTGCTGCCGTCAGCAGACTAATTGCTGAATAATTGACTAAAGATGAGGTCAATGGTTTGGGTGCGCGCATTGGGTAAGGGCCCTAGCGCATCGAGGTAAAGCACTTTGAGTTGTGGATCGAGCAAGATATAAGCAGGTGAGCTTTTCCAGCCTAATTGTTGCCACAAAGTTGCTGTTTTGGGAAGCGCTAAGCGCTGCCACTTGGCGCCTTCAAAGGCTTTGTTATCGGCGTTGGTCCAAACGGCATCTTGTTGCACAAAAGTGATGATTTGCACCTTGTCCTTGTAGCGCTCAGCCAAACGTTTGAGGGCGGCCATTTCGGCGATGCATTTTTGATTGCCGGGAATATAATGATGTAAATAAAGGTATTGATTGGGTTCTAAGCGCAGGCCAAGTTGCTTTTCGACATAACTTCTGTTCCAGGTCTGGCCATTAGCCAATTTGCTTTTCTCTAGCCAAAAATAAGCTGCTGCATCGCGTAGCCCTTTTTGTTGCCCAACTTTGGACAAATTCATCAAAAGTTCCAACGCCAGTTCTTTGGGGATGCGATTGGTTTGTTCGCCTTCAATGATCATCTCCAATGCAACAAACTCTGCCCAAGCAACATTGTGGATGTATGGATCTTGTTGCAGGGCTTTGATCAAGCCGTCTAGGCTATTGGCTTGAATAGAGATGTAAATGGCATTGCGCACTTTGAGGTCGACTTGCGAGTCGTAGTTTTCATAAAAAAGCTGCGCGTACTCGATCAGTTTGGGTTGGGTGTAGTCTACACTATCGGTTTGTAGGTAAAAGTTGTATTTGTCGTCTTTGGATGGGCCGCCAATAACAGAAAAGTTATCGATGGTGAGGCCAACGCTGTATTTGATGTAATCTCTCAAAAAGGTGTTGCTTTCTTCGCCGTATACCATTGCGGTCTCTGCCTTGAAGGCGAGCACTTTCAAAATGAATTCATTGCTACGGATATCCTTGAGTTGGTAGATATCGGCAATGTAGTTGTCCATCCAGGCTTCAAATCCTAAAATACGGTAATTGATGTCGTTGGTGTCGAGTTGGTAAAAAAGCAATTCAACATCTTGTTGGTCTTGGTTGTAAAAGGTTTGTTGCTCTACTTCAGGCAATTCGATGAGGTAACGCCCCCTAGGTTGGGTGTAGAAAAGCGCACATTTATTGCTGCCGCAAATTTGTAAAGTAGTGATGGTTTGGAGGTCGAGTTGCGCATTGAAAATACCCATGGAGTCGGGGCTAACGCGCTGTAGCCAATTTTTTTGTTGGCTAAGGTGATTGTCGATTTGATAAATATCGAGCGTGGCTTCATTCCAAAAGGAAAGGCCGCGGAGTTGTACTTGGGCCTCCAAAGAGGAGTACAAAACGAGCAGGCTAATGAAAAATAAGTGCTTCACGTGCATCAAACGAGCAGTTCGTGATTGGTTACGAAAGGAGTGATGTCTGCGCCGTTTTGATACATTTCTCGGATGATACTCGAGTTGAGTGCACTGTGGGCTTGTGCGGTCAGGAAAAAGACGGTGTCTATGCCCGAGATGGCGTGGTTCATGTGGCCGATGCTGCGCTCGTATTCAAAATCTTTGGCGTCGCGCAAGCCGCGTACAATATGAGTCGCTGCGATATCCTTGCAAAACTCTACCGTGAGCTTTTGAAAAGACGCCACGCGTACCTTAGGCTGATCGAGAAAGAGCGATTGGATATGCGCAATTTTTTTGTCTGTGCTAAAAAGGCCTTGCTTTTTGGAGTTGATGCCCACGCCAATGACCACTTCGTCAAACAAACTGAGTGCCTGATGCACTATGGCTTCATGGCCTTTGGTAAAAGGGTCAAAACTTCCGGGGAAAAGACAGCGTTTCATGTTGTGTGCTTGAAAAAACTAAAATACACATTTCCAAAATTGCGGCAAGCATCGAATTGAGCTACGGCAGAAAAATCGTGTTGTTTGCCGTGTTCGATGATGACCAAGCCGTCTGGAGTGAGGAGTTGCTTCTCAAAAATGGTTTGAATGAGCTCCTCATGAAAGCCAAGGTGGTAAGGCGGATCCGCAAAAATGAGGTCATACTGTACGTTTTTGGCGTTGCGGCAATAAATCACGCAATCGGATTTATACACTTGCATTTTTTCGGCAATTTGCAGTTGCTGTACGTTTTGTTTGAGGTATTGAACACAGCGCGGATGGCTATCTATCGCTAAAAGATGCGCTGCCCCTCTACTGACAAATTCAAATGAAATGTTGCCTGTTCCGGCGCATAAGTCGAGTACCCTGAGTTCATCGAGGTCTACCGAGTTTTCTAACATATTGAAAAGCCCTTCTTTGGCGTAGTCGGTGGTGGGTCTAGAAGGAAAGCCCGGCGGTGTGGCAAAACGCTTGCCTTTTAATGATCCTCGGATGATGCGCACAAAATTTGGTTTTGGTAGGTTGGGGTATCGTAAAAAGTACAATTGTAGTGCTCAAAATCTTTGAATTGACTGATGAGCGCAGCAAAAGCAGGGTAGTCAAAACGCTCGCTAGCGTCGTAGAGGTCCAGAGCTAGGTGCAGTGGCAACTGCAATTTCTGTTGATGTGCCAGTAAGAAATAGAGGATATCAGCAATTTGTTGGTATTCGTTGGCCGTGCAGCACAAAAGTTTGCTGTCTTTGAAGGCAATCAGTACAAAATGTGTGGCTTCTATTAGGAGTACAACTTTGTCTCTCGGATGCTGCGCACTCAGTTGTGTGAGTTGTAGCGCTACACTGTGCTGTACTTGTGGTGTGTGCAAATCGTATTTGGCGTAGTCATAGAGCCAAACCGGGATGCTGTAGATCAGAACGAGATCGAGTGCAGCCAGCACTTGATGTGTGAGGTGTTGGTTTGCAGGAAGTTCTCCTTGATTGAGTTGGTAATAGGCCTCCAATTGATTGGGGTCAAAAAGCGCTCTCGGAAACAATGTATAATTTGGACAGAACCATAAAATGCGCTGCAGGGTGTGGCTTTCAAGTGCTTTTTTGATTGGGCCAGACATGCGCTCCCTGGCAAAAGGTTTGTCGGTTTCGAGTGGGAGGGTTTGCGCCACCACTTGATCTTGTGCGTGCTCGAGCAGCAAGAGTGTAGAATCTGTATAGTGAAGTACCAAACGCGACATGGCTTGTTTATAAGTCTTTGGGCTTAGCGCCTTAGTACAAAGCTACAATATTTAATTTTGTTAATGCGCAGAACGCTCAAATCATGAACCAAGCCCTCACTTTTACTTCAGATCAAGAACAAGCGCTCGCGCAATTTTTGGAATTTATTCGTGCGCGCGAAACACGCAAGTTGTGGGTACTTACAGGCTATGCGGGTACGGGAAAGTCTACGCTCATTGCACACCTCGTGCAGCAAATGCGCGCCGAAAACCTGCCATTTAAACTGCTTGCCCCAACGGGTAGGGCAGCCAAGGTACTGTCCAACTATGCGGGTTTCCCGGCGAGTACCATTCACCGCCACATTTATTTTTCGGGCGGAGAACTCAGTACGCAAGGGCTTTCTCTAGCTAAAAACCTGCATAAAAACACCTTGTTTTTTGTCGATGAAGCCTCTATGCTTGCGGCTTCATCTGCCTATGAAGCCAATAACGTGCTCGAAGACTTGCTCAATTACGTCTACAACGGCGAAAATTGCCACCTGATTTTCATCGGAGACCCAGGCCAGTTGCCACCAGTGGGTCAGGAGCAGAGTTTGGCGCTCGAGCCTGAACTTTTGGCCACAGCCTTTCCGACACTGCACATCTGGCACAGTCACCTCACTCAAGTAGTGCGCGTCCATGAAAGCTCAGGTATACTGACTGCCGCTACATACCTGCGTCAAAAGCAAGATTTTGAACTCCCCTTATTTCCCAAACTGAGTCAGTTTACAGATGCGAGCGTTCAACAAATCAATGGGGCTGACTTCCAAGAAAGCCTAGAGAGTTCTATGGCACAAGTGGGTACAGACGAAACCATTCTTCTGACACTGGCCAATAAACGCGCCAATCAATGGAATCTAGAAATCCGCAATCGCTTGTTTTACCGAGAAGAAGTATTGGAAAAGGGCGACCTACTGATGGTGGTCAAGAACAATTACTTTTGGCTAGACCCGAGTTCAAAGATGGGTTTTATTGCCAACGGTGAGCTGGCACGCGTAGACCGCGTCAGAAAACTAGAAGCGTACTACGGTTTTGAATTTGCACAGCTAGACCTCAGTTTTGTAGATTACCCCGATCAGGGGCCAATTACCTGTATTGTGCATATCCAAAGTTTGTCTGACGAGGGGCCAAGCCTGAGTCGGGATGTCTTGCGCAAATTATTTTATGCCATTGAAGCCGAACACAGCGATATCAAAAACAAACAAAAACGCTACCGCGAGGTACTCAAAAATCCGTATTTCAATGCGCTACAAATTAAATATGCCCATGCCGTTACAGTGCATAAAGCACAGGGTGGTCAATGGGCGCATGTCTATGTAGATTACGGCTATTTACCTGAAGAACGTAAAAATGCGGCTTATTTGCGCTGGCTCTATACCGCCATTACACGGGCGAGTGAAAAACTCTTTTTACTAAACTTCCCGCCTGACTTTTTTGCAATCAACGCGCCCAAATAGTGAGGGCTTTTTCTTGGGCTGCAATGGTATCGGTGGCCGCCACAACCGTATGGCTTACATAAAAATGACGGTCAACCTCAGGAATAAAACGCTCCAGCAATTGGCCATTTCGGTCCACGAGTAAAGTCTTGTTTTGGTTTTCGTGAAAAGCCAACCAGTTGTCTAGGCTTGGCAAAGCGCGCAAACCATTGACACCAATGATGAGGTCTCCGATGGCCAAACCGCCAGTATCTGCTGGGGAACCCGGGTAAATACTCAAGATTTGCCATTCTTTGCCCACCAAACTGACTTTCATGCCAAAGCGCGCTTCGGCATAGCTCTTACTTGGGGTCTGTTGGAGTTCGAGCCCAAAGAAGTCTAATGCTTCTTGTAACAATGCTTCGTAGGCGGAAGTGCCACAAACGTAATCCTTGAAGAAATCGGCAAAAGACTCGCCAGAAAGGTTTTCTAGGGTGTTTTGGTAGTCTTGTAAGGTATAGCCGTTATTGCTCGCGCTAAAGTTATAATAAAGGTTTTTGATGACCTGCTCGATGCCTATTTTGTGGTTGGTCGCTTTGCGCAAACGGTAATCGGCATAAAAAGCAAGAAGGCAACCTTCAGTATAGATAGATACCTTTCTGCCTGGTGCGCCAGGAACATAGCCATCTAGCCAGGTGTCAAAAGAAGCAGCAGCGACACTCATAGAGAAACGCCCTGGGTTGTCGAGGTGTTTTTGGACTTGCTTGCTGAGTTCTTTGAGGTATTGTGCAAGACTGAAAACCCCACTTTTGAGCAAGTAGAGGTCGCCCATGTAGGTAGTAACTCCTTCGTAGATGAAGCCTGTGAGCGCATAGTTTTCGCTCTTGAAATTGTAGGGTTGCATTTCGGCTGGCCTCAGCGCTTTGATATTCCAGGCGTGGTAGAGTTCATGCGAACAAACGCCGAGTAATTCCGTATAAAGGCTGCCGAAAATGTCGCAAGAAGGGCCGAGTGCAATGACGGTAGAGTCTAGGTGCTCTACGCCATGATACGTTGCGTAAGGCAAAGACTGGATCAGAAAAGTGTATTCCGCACTCGGAAACTCGCCAAAATCTTGGATCTGACGCTCCGTAAACCGAGAGAAGTCATGGAGTACACGCTCCCAAGGAATCATTTGCTGTTGATTGAAGCATATATGAAAGGTGTAGCCACCGGCCTCATAACTGCGTCTATCGATTGCAGCGCTGCACATCAAAGGGCTGTCTGCCAAACGGTCAAAGTTGGCTATTTCAACGGTTTGGTTTTCGTCAAAATGCAAGGCAGAAGCAATTTGCCACTGCGCAGGTAGGTGTAACTGCACTTGATACGGCTGCTCGGTGTTTTGGGCGTCGTAAAAAAAGCAATTGACAGGATTGATGTAGAGCTGTTTGGGGTCTAGAAAAGTAGAGCCCGCATTGAGCTCGGCTGCATAATAATTGTAGGTAATGGTGATATGCGTTTGGCCCAGCGTTGCAATTTGCCAGGTGTCTTTGGCTGTTTTTTCAAAGGCCAAAGCTTGTTTGTCTGCACCAAAAGCTTTGAAGCCCTTGATGTTTTTGGCAAAATTCCCGATTTCGTAACGGCCGGGTCTCCAACTGGGTAATTCGAGTTGCAACACTTCGCTTTCGGCAGCTTGTTTAAAGACCGCGCTGAACTGAATGTAGCGCTGTTGTGCTTGTTCGCAACGGACTTGATAGCGCACCATGGCTTAGGCGTATAATTCGGCTTGAAGTTGGGCAATTTTGTCGTCGGCGAGGTAGTCGTCATAAGGCATCATTTTGTCGATGATACCATTTGGCGTGAGCTCGATGATGCGATTGGCAACCGTACTGACCAATTCGTGGTCATGAGAGGTAAATAAGAGCGTACCTTGGAATTCTTGCATGGCGTTGTTGAGCGCAGTAATGGATTCGAGGTCGAGGTGGTTGGTTGGTTCGTCCATGAGGAGCAAATTGGCTTTCGCTAACATCATTTTGGAGAGCATACAACGCACTTTTTCACCACCAGAAAGCACATTTGCTGTTTTCATGGCTTCTTCACCAGTAAAGAGCATGCGGCCAAGGAAAGTGCGTAAATAGACTTCTTCGCGCTCTTCGTCAGTAAGCGCATATTGACGCAACCAATCGATGAGGCTTAGTTTGGCCTCAAAATAATGGTGGTTGTCATTGGGTAAATATGCTGTGGTGATGGTTGTGCCAAAGGTGAATTCTCCTGAGTCAGCCTTGAGGTTGCCCGAAAGCGTTTCAAAGAAATGGGTAAGCGCTACGGAGTCTCTGGAAATAAAAGCAATTTTATCGCCTTTATTGACCGTCAAATAGAGGTCTTTGAAAAGCGTTTTGCCATCTGTTGTTTTGCTGAGGTTGTCGATGCTTAAAATTTGATTGCCTGCATCGCGCTCTTGGTGAAAAGTAATACCTGGATAGCGTCTTGACGAAGGCTTGATTTCTTCTAAATCGAGGTTGTCGAGCATTTTGCGACGACTTGTGGCTTGTTTGGATTTGGCGGCATTCGCAGAAAAGCGAGAAATGAACTCCATGAGTTCTTTTTTCTTTTCTTCTGCCTTCTTGTTTTTATCTGCGCGCTGACGCAAGGCAAGCTGAGAAGACTGATACCAGAAGGTGTAGTTTCCTGTGAACATATTGAGCTTGCTGAAGTCGATGTCGCAGATATGGGTACAGACGGTGTCCAGGAAGTGACGGTCGTGAGAGACCACAATTACGGTGTTGCGGAAATCGAGTAAGAAGTCTTCGAGCCAAGAGATGGTTTTGAGGTCGAGGTCATTGGTTGGCTCATCCAAAATCAATACATCTGGGTTTCCAAAAAGCGCTTGCGCCAATAAAACGCGTACTTTGAGGTCGTTGGAGAGGTCTTCCATGAGCAAATAATGCTTGGATTCATCTATGCCGAGGTTGCTCAGTAGGGTAGCTGCATCAGTTTCGGCATTCCAACCTTCGAGGTCTGCAAATTCGCCTTCGAGCTCTGCTGTTTTCATGCCATCGGCATCACTGAAATCTTCTTTGGCGTAGAGCGCGTCTTTTTCGACCATGATTTCATAGAGGCGCTTGTGGCCCATGATCACGGTTTGCAATACCTGAATTTGGTCAAATTCAAAGTGGTTTTGTTTTAAAACCGCCATACGCTTGCCTGGTTCGAGTTCTACACGCCCTGTAGTTGGGTCTTGGTCTCCGGTGAGGATCTTTAAGAAAGTAGATTTCCCTGCACCACTTGCGCCCATTAAAGCGATCAATCTTCCTGATTCTTCGATTACATTTACATTGCGTAAACCAAGTTTTCCATTGCGTGCCACGGTAGCGAATCGACTTCACTGTGCTGCGATCAAGCCATGGCAGCGCGAAGAAGATAAGCGTTGATAAGCCCATCGCAATCACACCAGGGAACTGTGAACCGAACATTGGCGGCACAGCACGCAG
>RDZL01000235.1 GCA_004295165.1 Flavobacteriia bacterium | reverse complement strand
CACGAGCACAAAGAAACAATTATCTCTGGCTTAGATGCGGCCAGTGCAGGCGGCTACACTCGCGTATACATCCAGCCGGGCACACAACCCGTCATCGACAACAAAGCACTAGTGAGCTATGTGCAACAGCAGAGCCTGAACAGCACTACCTTACTTGGTGTCAATGGTGCGCTTTCTAAAGCCAACGCAGGTGAAGAACTCGCTGAAATGTACGAGCTTTACCAACAAGGCGTCAGGCTTTTTACCGACGACAGCCACAGCGTGAGCGCAGGCTTATTGCACCGTGCTTTACTCTACACCAAAGATTTCGGCGGACGCGTGGCGCTACTGGCCCGCAATGCCTCATTGAGTGCCAAAGCACAGGTCAATGAAGGCAGCGCCTCTACCCGTACTGGCCTTAAAGCAGACCCACACATCTCTGAAATCATAGAAATTGAGCGCAATTTGCGATTACTGGCCTACACAGGCGGCAAAATGCACCTTTCCGGTATCAGTACAGCAACAGGTGTTGAACTCCTCCGCAGCGCCAAAAAAGAAGGCCTCGACATCACGGCCGATGTCCACCTCATGAATTTATGTTTTACCGAAGCTGAAATGCTCGGTTTTGACACCCGTTTTAAAGTTTTACCAGTGCTCCGAACGCAAGCAGATCAAGAAGCGCTTTGGGCAGGCGTACTCGACGGCACCCTAGATGCCATTGTCAGTGACCACCGCCCTAGCGACCCCGAAGAAAAAGAACTCGAATTCGACCTCGCAAATTTTGGTGCGCCGCAACTTGAAACCGTATTCTCAGCACTTTTAACACAGCAGCCCGACGCCCTGCAGCACTTTTTAAATGCCCTCAATATCGGCCCGAGAAAAGTACTTGATTTAGCAGTAAATTCCATAGAAGTAGGCGCCCCAGCAGAACTCACATTATTTGACCCAAGTTTGCCTTACAATCCCAACATGCGCCCCGAACAATGGCGCTTTAGCCCCTTCAAGGGCCTACCGCTTCAAGGGCAAATCCTTGGCGTGATCCGCGGCGCACACGCATCTATAGCCCAAGCCTAATGTCTAAAAGATCCTTTCTTAGAGAATTTTTCAAAGCCAACCGCATGGTGGGTTCGGTCCTGCCGAGCTCCCGTTTTTTGAGTAAAAAAATGCTGCTGCCCATTGCCTTTGAAAAAGCAAAAGTACTCATAGAGCTCGGCCCCGGAACTGGTGTTTTCACCAAAGAATTGCTGCGCCAAATGCCTGCACACTGCCACTTGGTTGTCATTGAACTCAACGATGCTTTTTTCCACGACCTCCAAAAGAAGTTTCAAGCACCCAACTTACACCTGATCCATGGTTCAGCTGCAGACATCTCGGCGATCTTACAGCGCCTTCAATTGCCCAAAGCAGACTACATTCTATCGTCTTTACCGCTCTCCAACTTCCCCGTTGCGCTCCGCAGTGCCATTTTAGAAGAAGTCAAGCAAAATATGCAGCCCGAAGGCAAACTGATCCAGTTTCAATACTCGCGAGGGCTCAAAAAGCTCTATGGTACTCATTTTGATCAGGTTTCAATTGATTACACCGTTTTGAACTTCCCGCCAGCCTTCATCTACACCTGTTCGAATAGCTGATATCTTTTGCCTATCTTTGCGCAAAAAATAACAGCATGCTTTCGGTAACCAATCTCTCTTTACAATTCGGTAAACGCGTACTTTTTGATGAAGTAAACGTCAAATTTGTCAATGGCAACTGTTATGGTGTGATTGGCGCCAATGGAGCAGGAAAAAGTACCTTACTTAAAATTTTGAGTAGAGTTACCTCCCCTACCACGGGCAGTATAAAATTAAAAGGAAGAGTAGCCAGTTTGCTCGAAGTAGGCACAGGCTTTCAC
>RDZL01000189.1 GCA_004295165.1 Flavobacteriia bacterium | reverse complement strand
GTCGGTTTATTTAGAACAAGCTGTAGACCAACTCGGCAGTTTACCTGGTGTGGGTCGCCGAACGGCTCTGCGTCTTGCTTTGGACATACTCAAGCGCAGCGACATCGAAATAGACGACTTCGTGTCGGCCCTGAGTGCGCTCAAAGACAAAGTGTTGCGTTGCAGTTCTTGCGGTAACATCACCGATACCCCAATTTGCGGAATTTGCAGCAATCCGAGACGAGACGCCACCATTATTTGCGTGGTCGAAGACATCAGAGATGTGATGGCTATAGAATCGACAAGTACGTTCAATGGGCTTTACCATGTATTGGGTGGGCTCATTTCTCCAATGGATGGCATCGGGCCACAAGACTTGAATATCTTGAGCTTGCCAGCGCGCATCGAGAAAGACCAACCCAAAGAAATTATTTTAGCACTCAGTCCAACAATGGAGGGAGATACCACCAACTTTTATATTTACAAAAAGATCAAAGTGTTTGATGTATTGATCACGCGCATTTCGAGAGGAATTGCAGTGGGTTCTGAATTGCAATATGCGGACGAGCTTACGTTAGGGCGCAGCTTGCAGCAGCGTCAGGTCTTTGATTTCGGACAGTAAAAAAATCAATCTACTTTAAAAACGCGCGTTTTCTTTTTGAGGTAGCGCATACCGTAACCAAACACAACAATAAACAAAGCCATTCCGATGAAGAAGTTGATGTTGTTTTGCTGTTGAAGTCCTCTCAGCACGTAGGTTTGGAACAAAAGCAACACAAAAGCCGTGGTCATGGAAGCTGCCCAGCCAGAATATTCGTTTTCGAGCACAACTTTCATGGAAAATGGCTGTGGGTTGGCTTTGTATTTCCAGAAGGCAGGCAACAAGAGTGGGGTTTGTTTTCTCCAGTCGAGGTAGTCTTGGCCAAACTTGCGGGTCAAGAACTGCTCTTCTGCATAAATAATCAGGCGATAGTAAGCTACAAATAAGATCAAAAACACGGGTACAAGCCAGCCGATGCCTGTAAATACCGCCCAACCAATATAAGTGGTGATGTTGCCTAAATACAAAGGATGGCGAACCATCGAATAAATACCAGTAGAATTGAGGGCTTCGGAAACTTGTTCGTCGCGGTTGCGGCCTGAGGTGTGCGCAGCGCGCTTCCCTACTGCGAGTGCGCGAATGGCATGACCGAGCACCACCAAGCCAATTGCCAGGTATGTATAGTTAGGATTGAGCCAATTATCATACATTGGAAAGAAATGCATCAGGATAAATGCGACTAGAAAAAACAAGACGGGGATCTGACCGCGGTACTTAAAAAACTGATTTCCTAGCTTTTCCAATTGATTTTGAGCTGACATTGGCGAAATTTTTGTAAATTTAAAGAATGCCAAAGTTAACAATAAATCTTGGGGTCCATGAAAGAAAAATACAAGCTTGAGTTTCTACTCAAAACCTCACCACGCGTACTAGACAAACTCATCAGTACCCCAGATGGCCTTGGCGATTGGTTTGCCGACGACGTCAGAGTCAACGACGACATCTACACCTTTGAATGGGATGGCAATGCCGAACGCGCACGCTTGGTTCAGCTCAAAATGAACTCCAAGATCCGTTTTCAGTGGCTAGAAGACGAGCAAGACGGCTTAGATACCTACTTTGAACTCGCCTATATCGTAGACCCCATGACCAATTCCGTCATTTTACACATCACAGATTTTGCCACCCCCTCCGATCAAGAGAGCAGCGCTGCACTATGGCATCAAGCCATCAATGACCTCAAGCGCATTATCGGCGCCTAATCCACAGCTCGTTTTGCCGGATAGGTTCGGCTTTATTGCTTAAATTTGCCCAAACTACGCGCTTGAAACGACTCGTTCAGTTTAGCCTTAAGTCTTTCACCGGACCCTTCATCGTGACGCTCCTGATCTCGGTGTTCATGCTCATTTTGCAGTTTTTTTGGGTCTACATAGACGACCTCATGGGCAAAGACCTCAGTGTTTTGGTTATTCTAGAGCTCCTGATGTATGTTTCAGCAAGCATTATTCCACTTGCGCTACCGCTCGCTATTTTGCTTTCCTCGCTCATGACCATCGGCAACTTAGCCGAACACAACGAGCTCACCGCTTTAAAAGCCAGTGGTTTTTCGTTATTGCGCATCCTGAGGCCTTTGATTGTGATTGTACTGTTCTTGGCCTGTGCCACTTTCTTTTTTTCGAACTACGTGATTCCTGTAGCCAATCTCAAGTGGCACACGCTCATTTACGACATTCAAAACAAGAAAATCTCAACTATTCTTACCCCTAAGGTCTATACCAGGAATTTTGAAGGTTATGCCATCAAAGTAGATTCACTCAAGGGCAATCATTGTATTGGCGTCACGATCCACGACTACACCCAGCCAACCCAATTGCGAACCGTTCGGGCCAATGAAGCCGATGTCTATAAATCGGTCAATGGGCGCTATATATTCCTAAATCTTAAAAAAGGCAGCATATTAGAGGAGCTCGATTTGCAAAATCCAATGTACATGCCCAACAACAAACTCAGCAATCCTTCGGGGCGCGCCTCGCGGGTTTCTACCTTTGATCAAGGTGTGTACAAGCTAGATTTAGAAGGGCTCGACCTCAACCGCTCCAAAGAAGACCTTTTCACCAACAAATACGAAATGCTCAATGTGTTTCAGATCAATGAAGCCATCGATTCAATTGCAATTAAAAAGGAACGGTTGCTCGCCAATTTTGTCAAGCAAAGCACACTCGGCTTTCTGAGCCTCAATCAAAACCTACCCAAAGTAAGCCTCCACGACCCGAGCATTGCTGCAAACCCTACCGCGCCCATCAAAGCAGTTCGGTTCAATAAACTAAGCGCCAACGACAAACAATTGAGCTATCAATTGACGCTGTCTAAAATCAGGCGCAATCAGCAGCAATTAGCCAACCAAGAACAGTTTTTAACTACCCTCGACCGCGAAATTGACCTTTACTGGATAGAATTTCACCGCAAATTTGCCCTCACCTACGCTATTGTAGCGCTTTTCTTTGTAGGTGCCCCACTTGGCGCACTCATTAAGAAAGGTGGTTTTGGCGCGCCTGTTGTGATTGCGGCACTCATTTTCATGCTCTACTTTATCCTGAGTTCAGTCGGTGCCAATTTGGCCGATACCGGAACAGTAGCCCCGTTTGTGGGCATGTGGATGGCTGCTGTGGTCTTTACGCCTGTGGCCATCTTTTTAACTAAAAAAGCGCTAGCTGTTTAATTGTAGTCTTTTGAAAATACTTGTTTTAAGTCATAAACCACCTTATCCCATTCTAGATGGCGGCTGTTTGGCAATGGCACGCCTGCTCGAGGATTTACTCTCTTTGAAGCAAGTTGCGCAAGTCCATTACCACACGCTCGCTACCGCCAAGCACCCTTTTGACGAGGAGGCTTTTGTGGCAAATGATAAGCTTTGCGTAAAGCACTACCCCATCCGCACCAAGGTAACGCTTGTAGGAGCAAGCATCAGTCTTCTCAAACAAGAATCTTACAATTTGAAGCGTTTCAAGGATCAGGCTATTCTACAGCAACTTCAAAAAGAACTCAAAAATACCGCTTTTGATTTTGTCATCTTTGAAAGCCTTTTTGCTGCGGTTTATGCGCGTGCACTTAGACCTTACTCAAAAGCAAAATTCATATACAGAGCGCACAACATTGAGCACCAAATCTGGAAAGACCTCGCGGTCAATACCAAATTCATTCTGAAGAAATGGTACTTGCAACAACTCGCCTATTCGCTCAAATGGGCAGAGCGCAGTATTTGGAGTGAAGACCAAGGCGGCCTCGACCTCATTTTGGCCATTTCCGATACAGACCTCGGCATCATTGAAGGCCAAACCCTAACGGCGTGTCGTTACCTCCCCTCCTCTATTTCTAAACCGGTACAGCGCTCCACTCAAGCACCATTTCAACTTTGCTTTTTAGGCGCATTTAACTGGATCCCGAATATAGAAGCTGTCGATTGGTTTTTAAACAACATCTTCCCAGCCTTAAGAGCTGAGCACCCACAAATTGTTTTTCATATTGCAGGAAAGGGCTCAGATGGCTTCAAGCACTGGCAAAGACCTGGTGTTCAAATTCATGGTTTTGTACCAGACGCCAAACAATTCATTGCCGAACACGGTATTTTTATAGGTTGCTTGCAGTCGGGTTCTGGCGTCAAAATGAAAATTTTAGAGGCCATGAGCGTGGGAGCGCCTATTGTATTTAGTACCAAATCAGCAGATGGGCTACCCGGATTTTCGCAAGCGCTTTGCCATGAGCACGCCGAAACGTTTTTAGCTGAAATCTCCAACTTACTTGAAAACCAAGCAGCACTTGAGCAGCGTGCTCAATTTGCCAAAACTTATTTTGAACAGCATTTTGAAGCCACACAAGTACAAAAACAACTACTTCAAATGCTCGAAGAACTTCAAAATAATCGCTAATATTGCTACATGCTCCAGTTTTTATTTATCATTGGTCTGATCTCTTTACTCTACAGCTATGTATTGTATCCTTTTTTACTGAAGTATTTGCTTCAAAAAAGTGCAGCCCAAGAAACGCATACAACTACTAGTTCACTACCTGCCCTCAGTATTATCATCGCCGCACACAACGAAGAAAAGGTGCTCCGAGACAAATTAGACTCCATTCTGCAGAGTGCTTATCCGCAAGATCAAATCGAATTGCTGATCGGCATAGATGCCAGCTCTGACCTCAGTGCGCTCATTGCCGAAGAATACCAAAGCAAATTTGCCGCTTGTCAAGTCTTTGATTTCAAAGAAAGACAGGGCAAAATCAAGATTGTCAATGCGCTTGTTCCGAAGGCGCAGCACGCGCTAATTGTGCTTACCGATGCCAACGTATTGTTTACCGAGCACACTTTAATGCATTTGCAAGCGCCGTTTAGCGACCCAAAAATCGGATTGGTAGACAGCACCATGAAGCACTACGGTCTTAAAAACACGGGCATTTCTGTGCCTGAGTCGGCATATATTGCCGGCGAAGTATTGCTCAAAGAGGCCGAAGGAAAACTTTGGGGCGCCATGATGGGCCCATTCGGAGGTTGTTTTGCCTTTAGAAAGCAGTGTTTTGAACCGATACCTGCGCATTTTTTGGTCGATGATTTTTACATCAACATGATCTGCATCGAGAAAGGCCTGCGCTGTATTACCCAAACCGAAGCGATTGTTTTGGAAGACGTCTCCAATGACCTCGCTATTGAATTCAAGCGCAAAATCCGGATTTCTTCTGGTAATTTTCAGAACCTACGCCGTTTTTGGCCCTTACTTTTCAAGTTCAATTGGGTTTCCTTTGCGTTCTTTTCTCATAAAGTATTGCGCTGGATCTTACCTGTCTTTTTGGTGGCCATGGTGCTCCAAATTGTACAGCAGCACGAGCATTCTTTATTCTATGAGCTTTTGTATTTTGGTTTGCTTTTGATTCCGATCGCTTTTGCCGTGGACTACCTTTCGCGCAAGCGCGGCGTTCATTTAGTTTGGCTGCGCTTTATCATTCATTTTGTCAGCATGAATTTAGCCCTACTTATTGGCCTGTTTAGGTTTTTTGGCGGCATTCGCTCTTCTGTTTGGCAACCGACCAAGCGTCATCAGTAAGTTTTTTGTATCTTTGCAGTCAAATCCGCCTGCGTCTTGTAAGTTGCCTCCCTTCCTACTTTGCTCACGGCACTTATTCTCTTAACGCAAATAAATGGCTAAATCCAAAGAAACCTTCTCCAAGAAGGAAAAAGAAAAACTCAAAGCAAAAAAGAAAAAAGAAAAATTAATTCGTTCTGAAGAGCGCAAATCCAATGCCAGTGGCGGCGGACTAGACAGCATGATGGCTTACGTAGATGAATTCGGCCGCATCGTAGACGCTCCAGTAGATCCAAGCACACGCATAGAAATCGATGCAGAAAGCATTGAAATTGGCATTCCACGCCGCGAAGAAAGCGACGAAGACGAAGCAACTGACTCTGGAACGGTCATTTTCTTCAATGACTCTAAAGGTTACGGTTTCATCAAAGACAAAGCCAGCGGCGAAAACATCTTTGTACACGCAGCCAATCTCTCGGCTCCAATCGCGGAACGCGACGAAGTCACCTTCGACAAAAGCCGTGGTCAAAAAGGTTGGGTAGCACTCAATGTGAAAATCATCCCCAAAGAAACGCCTTCACTCACTTAAGGTTTTTTCCTTAAATAAGCTTGTTGCATCCCGAAGCCAAACCGAGTTAAATTGGCTTCGGTGAGTAACAAAATCACAACATCAAACTGCCGTACTTCAGCTGCATAGTCACTGAAATCTTCAATAAAAGTAGTTTCTTTGCCCGGCACCAATCTTTCATGGTTATAATACCAAAATTCGCCTCCTTCAAAGACGTGTTGCATCATCCCCCAGTTATACATTCCGTAATAAAAGCTATCGCCAATCACCAGCACTTTGGGCGCTTTCTTGCCTTTTGACAAGGGCTTGATTTCAAATTTTGGATAGGCCATCTTGAAATCTGGCAAATTGCGCAGTAGATTCATGCCGAGCTCGATGTCGTCGTCGCGGTCGCGAGGCGTGTTGTCTTGTTCAATGCGCGTGAGTCTCAAGGTAGGTAGAGGTTTTTGCGAAAGCGCACTGACTTGCTTGATGAGCGAATCTGCAACTAAATATTCGCCATAACTACTCCAATGAATCCCTGTTTTAGGATACAACGGATACGGTGCAGTTGCTTTCATCTTTAAAAACCAATCTTGCACGTTAAAAAGCGGAATCTTTTCTGCAATAAGTTCTCTTACAAAATCGGGGTAATTCCTGCCTATACTTCCATTGTAGCGGTATTCATCGGGCATTTTATCCGGAAAAAAGGATCCTTTGCCAGGTGCCAAACAAACCAATAGTTGCTTGCCTTGCTTTGCAAGGTCTTGCTCTATCAATTGCAGGTCAGAAACCAATCTTGAAATCGAATCTAAACCGAGGTAATCTTGCCCGCTTGCAGCCAACAAGTAATTCTGCTCAAACAGATAGCCATCTTTACCCATAACGACCCCTTGGGCTTGGTATTCGCCAAAGACGCGATCAAAAAGCTCGTTGTAAAAGCGCACCATAAATGGCCTCAATCCAAAGTGCTCACTAATGTATTTTTCCTGACCCTCCTGAAATTTAACCTCGCGCCAAAGTGCAACTGAAAATTTGACGTTTTCTGAGGTCGGCTGTGCTCCACCTAAAGGTTTGGGCTCAAAAAGGTGTTCGTTTTGCTCGAGCCAAGGCAAAAGCAACAAGGCCAGCACCACTCCAAAAAGTGCGTTCTTGATGATCGTATCTTTTGTCGGTGCTTTCATCAGAAACGGTAATAGATAAAAGGGTTTAAATTGGATGCTGAAAGAAAGACAACGCTTAAAAATAACAATACAATTGTGACGAGGGTAAGAATCGTAGATTTTGAAATGGATAAGGAAGGATTTTCAAGCGTTAAAAAGTGACTAACCCTTTGAAAAACACCTCTTCTCCCCAGCACGGAAAATAAAATCGCAAGTAGCAACACTAAATAAAAGCTATTGTTTAATTCTATGAATTTAATATCTTTTCTATCAAATAGTTGCGTGTAAAATACTTTTGCATCATTCCAGCTTTCCAAACGAAACAAAACCCAAGCCATAGCAACGGTAAAGAAGGTAAAAAGCGTGGCGGGCACCTTCCCTACTTTCTCTAAAAACTTCAGTAAAAAAAGGCGGTCTAGGATCAAGAAAAAACCGTGAAAAGCGCCCCACAATACAAAATTCCAAGAAGCACCGTGCCACAAGCCCGACACCAAAAATACCAACCACAAATTGAAGTACAAGCGCCATTTGTGCTTGACTCGATTGCCGCCTAGCGGAATATATAAGAAGTCGCGCATGAAGGCGCCTAAGGTGATGTGCCAGCGGCGCCAAAATTCGGTGATGCTTCCCGAACTATAAGGCGAGTCAAAGTTTTCAGGGAAACGAAAGCCCATCATACGAGCCAAACCTATAGCCATGTCTGAATAGCCCGAAAAATCAAAATAAATCTGAAAAGTATAGGCTAGAATTCCGACCCAAGCTTCATCGAAACTGAGCGCACTGAGCTCGCCACCCATGTAAAGATCTGCTTGTTTGGCCAATACATTGGCAATCAGTACTTTTTTGGCAAGGCCAATACTGAAGCGGAACAAACCAATGAGGCGGTCGTCAGGGGTTTCTGTGCGGGCCACCACCTGCTGTGCCACACTCTTAAAGCGGATAATTGGCCCTGCAATCGCATGCGGAAAAATCAGTTTGTAAAGCAAGTACTGCGTGGGCTTTTCAAAAGGCGCGTGGTCTTGGCGATACACCTCGATGGCATACGTGAGGGTCTGAAACGTAAAGAAGGAAATACCTATCGGCAACGCAACATTGGTCCAATTGAAAGTAGTCACGCCCAAGCCCACTAAGACCTGATTGACGTTTTCAATGAAAAAATTGGCGTACTTGAAATAGGCCAAGAGCCCCAAATTAAGTACGAGGGAAGTAGTTAAAAATAATTTTTTTCTATTTTGGTTTTCAGTGGTGTGAATGGCTCTCACCAAATAGAAGTCTAGTAAACTTGTTGCCAAGACGACATAAATAAAGTTCGGCGCACCCCAAGCGTAAAACAAGATACTCACCAACAATGCCCAATGGTTTTTCCAGCTTTTGGGCAGCAGCACATACACCAGCATGAATACTGGTAAAAAGTACAATAAGAAGAGGATGCTGCTGAAAACCATATCTGTGCCCGAAAATACATAAATCTTAGCAAATCTTTAACTTTGCACTATGAAAGTAGAACTGATGTCTCCAGCGGGTTCTTACGAAGCCCTCATGTCTGCCATTCAAGCAGGCTGTGATTCCGTTTATTTTGGCATCGAACAGCTCAACATGCGCGCCCGCTCTTCTAATAACTTCACTTTAGAAGACCTCAAAAAAATTGCAGCAATTGGTAAAGAGCAGCAAGTCAAAATGTACCTGACGCTCAATACCATATTGTATCAGCACGACATGAACCTCATGAAAACAATTGTGCAAGCAGCAAAAAGAGATGGTATCAACGCTGTTATTGCTTCGGATTTTGCGGTCATGCAATTTGCCAAATCTATCGGGATGCCCGTGCACATCTCGACACAAGCAAATGTCACG
>RDZL01000234.1 GCA_004295165.1 Flavobacteriia bacterium | reverse complement strand
GTCGCTTTTAGTTCTAATTACGGACTAGCGGGTACGTTTAACTTTGGTAAAATTGGCTTCGGGGTTGAATACCTGATGGGTAATTTCAAGGCGGGTTACCAAGGTGATCAAGTATTAATTGGCGGCGCCTATACTTCAAATGTTGATTTAAAAACGACACAAATTCCGGTTTACTTGCGTTTAGGTGGTTCTAAAGGCTCTTTTGGTGAGTTTGGTGTCGTGATGAACAACGTCAAGAGCGCTACTTACACCAATTCCAATTACCTTATTGACCCGAGCACAGACGTGAGTAACCAATACCAAAACTTCATGGGCTACATGGTCGGTGTTGGTGGTCGTTTTGGCTTGCTAGACCTACCTGTAATGGTTTCTGTAAGTGCACGCTTTATGTACAGCACTGCCGATGCAAAAGGCGTTGATGCTTTGGGAACTGATTTAGATTTGTACAATCCGTACAGCAAAACCAATGCAGCATCAGTTGGCTTGCATGTTGGCGTAGTTTATTCGATAGACTAATCTCGATAAATTTGAAACAAAAAAAGGCGCCTACAAGGCGCCTTTTTTGTTTGTTCTTGAACCCGAACTTAAGGTTTCACCAAATGGACAAAACCGTGAAGCGTGTACAATGTTTTTTCTTTGTTGTCGTATTCGTATTTCTCGCTTTTTGGCGTAGCTGTATAGAAATAGACGCCTTCTTCTAGTGCTTTGCCGCTCATGTCAGTGCCGTTCCAGTCATTGAGGTAGTTGTCTTTTTCGTAGATGAGGTTCCCCCAGCGATTGAAAATTTGAATGCTCACTTGGTCGTAGTCTTCCCAATTTTGGATCACGAGCAGTTCGTTGATGTTGTCGTTGTCTAGGGTGAGGACGTTTGGAACCACCAACGGACACTGGTTGTAAACGCGGATATTTGGCGATGTGATGGTTTTGGCGCATTGGTCCATGACGTAGACCTGGAAGTTGTTGAGGTTGGGTTCTAGGATACCTGGCTGCACGTAAACGGTGTCGTTATTCGGGAAGCTTCCCGGCCCCCAAACGTAGCTATACGGAGAAATCCCATTCTTGACCTCACACCAAATGTTGGTGCCTTGGCCGAAATCTGCACACACATTTAAGGAGTCTACTGCTGTAATGCTCATTGGGGTGTAGTCAACGATGTCGAGCGAGATAGAGGTGGTGTCAAAAGAACCGTCACAAGGGTTTGGTAAAATCACGTTGAAGAAGACCGTCTCGGTACCTTCTGGCAAGCCGTCTAAAAAGGCAGAAATGCCAATTGTGTCTGAAGCTACACCTGCTGGAATAACAAGTGTGTCGTTGATGAAAGGGTAGTCGTCGCCGTTGGTTGCGGTGCCTCCTAAACTGATTTGCACCACCAAATTGGAAGAGAGATCGGTGCGCTTGACAATAAAGCCCGCAAAACCGCAGTCTTCGATGAGTTGAGTAGGCCCTGTTACATCGACTTCTATCGGTACTTCTACCTGACAGGCCACTACGCGGTAACCGAAGGTCCTGATTTTGGTATTGATCAGGATGCCATTGCGCCATTCTTTCACTGCTACTCCCGCCACAAAACTACCGATAAGATTGGGTGTGAAGGTCATGAAGCCAGTGGCAGGGTCAATGGTAATGACTGAGCCGGCTCCGAAAGGAACGGTTTCGGTAAAGGAAGGATTCCAACTTACGGGGCTATATGGCGCAGCTGTTTCTGGGTCGGGAACAACATTGGCAATACTGCCGCCAAGCAAAGGCGCCATGAGTTCGTAGCTCAGGGAGTCTCCGTCGGGGTCGAAAGCGGCATGATCAAAATCTAAGGTGTTTTGCGAACACAAAATGAGCGGCGGGTAGTTGATGAAGCGCGCGCCTTGGTTGTGCACGCCAACGAGGGCTGTGCC
>RDZL01000233.1 GCA_004295165.1 Flavobacteriia bacterium | reverse complement strand
GGCTAAATCGTGTCCTTTTTTGAGCTGGTACGTTTGACGGATGCGGCCTTCAGTGAATTTCGCTTCGTAAACAGCGGTTGTTTTGGTGCTTTTTACCAATTCAAAAAGGTAGTCTTTGGTGTAAATTTTACCTTTTGCAGTGCTGAGCACTAATTGGTTGTGTGCATCGCCGTCCTCGAATAAACAAAGCGCGTTGTCTTTGTTTGCTGCAAAGTCTTTGTAGTTTTTGTACTTTTTAAGGTATACACCAGCAAGCATACCGCCTTTTGAATTGAGCTCAATGCGCAACTCGTTGTTTTCAAGGGTAGTGATTTCACCTTTTGCGACAATAGCAGAGGAATTGCTCGTGTTGCGCACTGTATTGGCGACGGATTTTTTTGCGGTGTTGCTTTTCTTTTCAGCTTTTTGAGCCGCTGCCGCTTCTTTCTTTTGTGCTGCCTTGATTTCGGCCTCAGAGGGCTGATTCATGACAGAAAAAACAGTGATGATCAGGCCAATGAGAACCAGGCCGATGGTGGAATTGCGATCCATAGGATTAGTGTTTTTTGTTTTTAAGTGCCGCTTTTACAAACGCGACAAAGAGTGGGTGAGGGGCATCCACGGTACTTTTGTATTCGGGATGGTATTGAACCCCTACAAACCATGGGTGCGAAGGAATTTCGACAACCTCAACCAAGTTTGTATCTGGATTTTTACCTGCAGCAATCATGCCGTTAGCTTCGTAATCAGCGAGGTATTGGTTGTTGAATTCATAGCGGTGGCGGTGACGCTCCGAAATGTTGTTGTTTTGATAAGCCTTCGCTGTATTTGAGTTGGGCTTGAGTTCGCATTTGTAGGCGCCCAAACGCATGGTGCCACCCATATTGGAAATGCGTTTTTGCTCTTCCATCATGGAAATGACAGGCGCTGTGGTGTTTTCAGACATTTCTGTAGAATGTGCATCGCTAAGGCCAAGTACGTTTCTGGCAAATTCAATGACGGCGATTTGCATACCGAGACAAATACCTAAGAAAGGAATATTGTTTTCGCGGGCATAGCGCACGGCCTCAATTTTACCATCGATTCCTCTAGAACCAAAACCTGGTGCAACCAAGATGGCATCTAGGCCGCTGAGTTCTGTGGTGATCGTTTCAGGATCGAGTGTTTCGGAATGGATCCAGCTCAATTCAACTTTGGTTTCGTTCGAAACACCAGCGTGAATAAACGCTTCTGAGATAGATTTGTAAGCGTCTTTGAGTTCGACGTATTTGCCGATGAGTCCGATTTTGACCGTATGTTTAGGGTTTTTGAGGCGCTCTAAAAAAGCCTTCCAGTTGTCTAGTTTTGGGCTTTGTTTTTTTGATAAACCTAATTTTTCGAGCACAACAGTGTCGAGTTCTTCTGCTTGCATGAGCAAAGGAACGTCATAGATAGAAGCTGCATCGCGGGCTTCAATCACGGCATTGACCGAAACATTACAGAATTTGGCGATTTTCTTGCGCAAACCTAAATCGAGTTCGTGCTCGGTTCGGCAACAAAGTACATCTGGCTGAACGCCAAGTTCGAGCAACTGCTTAACGGAGTGCTGCGTAGGTTTGGTTTTGAGTTCGCCTGCTGCAGAAAGATAAGGAACGAGCGTGAGGTGCACGACAATGCAGTCGTTTTCGTATTCCCAAAGCATTTGGCGCACGGCCTCTACATATGGCAAAGACTCGATGTCGCCGACAGTGCCTCCGATTTCGGTGATGACGATGTCAAACTGACCATTTTTGGCTACTGCTTGAATGCGCTCTTTGATTTCGTCGGTGATGTGCGGGATGACCTGTACGGTTTTACCCAAATAGTCGCCGCGGCGTTCTTTTTCAATTACTGATTGGTAAATGCGCCCCGTAGTGACGTTGTTCGCCTGTGA
>RDZL01000188.1 GCA_004295165.1 Flavobacteriia bacterium | reverse complement strand
ATGCCAGTCGTCTTCGATTTCTGGGCCTTCAGACACCACAAAGCCAACGCGGTTGAATATTTCGATGATTTCGCGACGGATCAGCGAAAGCGGATGATGCGCGCCAATTTTGGCATCGCCAGCGGGTCTGCTGAGGTCTTCGGCAACGCTTGTGGTTTGTGTTTGGGTTAAAGCTGCTTTTGCTTCGTGGTAGATTTGTTCGGCGCGTTCTTTGAGTGCATTGACCTGCTGACCATAAGCGCGCTTTTGATCGTTGGGAATGTCTTTAATGGCAGCATACAAATCTTTAAGTACGTTCTTTGAACCCAAAAAACGGATGCGGAATTGTTCGAGCGCTTGTTCGTCTTGTAGCTGAACTTGATTTAATTCGAGAGATAAAACTTCAATATTCATTTTTAAGCGGTTCTGTTGTAACCTTTTGACCCTTCTTGTTGTTTAACAACGAAAAATCTTGGTCTTCATGCAAATGTACAAGAAAAAAAAGCTGAACACTATCGCCGCTATCGCATTTCTATCACTGATTGCTGTAGCGTTTTTTTTAGTGTCCTGTAAAGAAACACCGCCCACCACACTTGAGGTTACCGTGGTTACGGCCAATGGCACCATTCTTCCAGATGCTAAAGTATGGCTCGTGGCAGAACCTACCGACACCGCGCACAATCCAATTGCAGTGCAAGACAGCTCGGTTTCAAATGCTTCTGGCAAAGCCTATTTTGACCTCAGTTCTTTCTACAAACCAGGGCAAATCGGCGTAATGCAAATCAAAGTCAAGGGCTTCTATTTTGGCCTTACGGGCGAGGCACTTGCAGAAATTACGGAACAAGAACGCAATCAAGTGCTGCTTCAAATACAATAAACACCACTTTCGAAGTTTTAAAATTCAAAAATTAAAATGTAAATTTGAGACATTCAAAACCTATGAAAACTATTTTAACCAGCTTTTTTGCGCTTTCACTGCTCTTCATCTTGGGCGGCTGCGAGCCTACAGACCCAGCTATTATTAAGGTCTTTGTCCGCTCTTCTTCTAATCAGCTCATCGACGGTGCTAAGGTCATAATTATCGGTGACCAGCAATCTACGCCAGCTACTTTGGCCTACGTAGACACCACCTTCACCAATTCTTCCGGATTTACGTCTTTCGACATGGATCCATACTTCTCCGTAGCAGGCGAAAGCAACAAAACGGGTTATTTTGACATCATCGTCAAATACAACAACAAAATAGCTTACGGCTATACCCGCGCTAAAGTGCACACCACTGCTGTCGAGACCATCTACTTACCCAACTAATCACCATGAAAAAGATTCTTTTATTTGCTGTTGCAGCTACGACACTTGTTTCTTTAAGCGCATGTCGTAAAAAAATGGATACCGTTGCGCATATTTATGTCAAAGACGAGACCAACGCAAGTGTTTCAAACGCCATGGTTGTATTGTACGGTACCAACACCCAACAAACGCCGCAACAAGTTGCTGTATTTGACACCGCTTATACCAACGCAAACGGCCTTGCTACTTTCAATTACAACGAACTGTATCAATTAGGTCAGGCAGGTGTAGCTGTATTGGACATCAAAGCACAAAAAGGCAACAAAACAGGACAAGGCATCATCAAAATTGAAGCCGAAAAAGTAAACGAAGAAACCGTTTTCATCCAGCCCTAAGCTTTTTAAGCCACAATTCTTCTGACCAAATTCTGATCTGCACCTATAATTTCTTGTAGGTCTAAAAAGCATTGTACGCTAGTCGGAAACTTTATTTCGTATTCGGTAATAAAGCCCAGTTCAAATCTGCACATGTACTCGCTCACTTCAATACCTGCTGTTTTTTGCAGCTTTGAAACGACACCGTTGAGCTGTGACATCTTTATCACCAACTTAGATTCATAGACTAAAATATCGTCTTGCATGAGTCCTACTAGTGTGACCTCTGCGTCTTGGTTGTTGAACCAAATGTGTTGAATTGCAAATTTCTTATTCACAGCGTTTCGTTTTGATGATACAAAGTTCAGCTAGTACATCGTAAACAATTTACGTTCTTCTTTTCATTGCTCATTTCCGGAATAAATCCTTAATTTTACAGCATGTCTGAGGACCAACCAATGTCATTTTTAGATCATCTGGAAGAACTCCGCTGGCGCTTGCTCAGGGCAGCGGTGGCAGTGATCATCTTTTCAGTTGTGATTTGGATTTACCAACGAGAAATAATGGAGAATGTCTTCCTCAACATGGTAGACCCACACTTCATTACCTTCGAACTCCTTTGCAAATACCTTGGCGTATGCGTAGATCAAATCAACGTAGATTTCCAAAGCACCACACTCGCGGGTCAATTTTCTTATGCGCTCATGATGAGTATTATGGGCGGGGTCGTGCTGGCCTTCCCGTATATATTTTATCAACTCTGGGCTTTTATCAAGCCGGGGCTCAAAGGCAATGAAAAAAACATGGCAAAAGGCATCGTGTTCTATGTCAGTTTGCTTTTTTTCTTAGGTATTCTATTTGGGTATTATGTAGTCGCGCCCTTGAGCGTTCAATTCTTTGGAGCTTTTCAGATCACCCCCGAAATCAAAACCGACGTCACGATCGCATCCTACATGAGCACCATTCTCTCCACTGTTTTTTACACGGGCTTGTTCTTTTTGTTTCCAATTGTCACTTTCTTATTGGTCAAAATCGGACTCTTTACGCCTGACTTCCTCATCAAATACCGCAAGCACGCCATTGTCGTGATCCTCATCTTGGCGGCTGTCATTACGCCACCGGACGTCATTTCTCAAGTGATTGTCACCATTCCTATCTACCTCCTGTTTGAGGTGAGTATATTAGTAGCCAAACGCGTTGCGAAGCAAGAAAAAAACTAATGCGCTTACTTATTTCCATCTTATTTAACTGCTGCTTTTTGGCAATATGGGGCCAGCAAACCGTCGTGATGGGCAAGGTTATCGATAAAAAAGGAGAGCCCATTAGCTATGTCCAAATCCAATTCTTGGACAGCAAAATCAGCACAAAATCCGATACTTTAGGCAACTTTTACCTCAGCACCTACTACCCCACCGACACACTCCTTTTCAGGCTAATCGGCTACCAAACTGAGCGCGTCAAAATCAAAAAAGATCAGACGCAAGAACTAGTCGTCAAGCTATCTACCCAAGACAAGGAGGTAGCAGAAGTAGTATTAAAGGCCCCAACAGAAACCCGCGGAGCTCAGCTACACAGGCGCATTGTCACCTACAAAAACGTCAATAACAAAGAGAAACTCGAGGCATATCAATACCACCTCTACAACAAAATCCAACTCGACGCAAGCAACCTCGACTCCAGCCTACTCAACAATCCAATTGTAGACCGCTTGTCTATAGTTAAAAATTACCTTGAGACCGATTCTACAGATACATCCCTGCTTCCAGCGGTGTTATCAGAAACCGTTTCTGATTATTTCTACTGCAAAGAACCTAAACTCAAAAAAGAAGTGGTCACTGCATCGCGCATTACGGGTGTTGAGAACATGCAAATGACGCAATTTCTAGGCGACATGTACCTCGATCTCAACATTTACGATAACATATACGACCTTTTCAATAAGTCATTCATCAGTCCTTTAGCCCCTTACGCACGCAATTACTACGAGTTTTATCTCGATGACTCCACGTTTATTGGCTCAGACTGGTGTTATAAATTGCGTTTTGTTCCCAAACGCAGCGGTGACTTAGTTTTTGAAGGACTCATGTGGGTACACGATACCACCTATGCCGTGAAGCGTTTTCAAGCCAACATTGCACCAGGCGCCAACCTGAACTACATCCAAGAATTCTACATTGAGCAAAACTTCGAACAAGTCCAAAAAGAAGTCTGGATGCTGATAAGCGAAAGGATGGTTTTAAGTTTTAAAGTCACTGAAAAATCTAAGTTCTTGGGATTAATTGGCCGCAAATACAGTCAAAGAAGCGCATATGTAATCAACGACGCCCAACCCGAAGCATTTTACCGTTCGGATAACGCCGTCGACATAGAACAAAATGCAAAAGAACGCAGCGATGAAGAATGGGCAACACTAAGACCCGTAGTGCTTAGCGACAAGGAACTGCGCATTGCTGAAATGGTCGATTCGCTCGAAAAACAACCCTTTTATCAAGCGATGCGAAAGATGACGTACTTTGCCACGACCGGTTATTGGCCCGTGAACAAAATCGAAATTGGCTCAGCGACTTCCCTGATCAGTATGAATCCAGTAGAAAAATTCCGTGTCGCACTGGCCTTGCGCACCTCCAATGATTTTTCTAAGCGCTTTGAAATCGGCGGCCGAGTCGCATATGGTTTTGGTGATCAGCGTTTCAAGTATAATGTGAGGCTTCGTTACAACATCACGCCGCAAAAACGAGGCATGCTCATGGCTTATTACAATTACGATATCGAGCAAATAGGACTATCTCCAACAGCAGCATCGATGGGAACCTCCTTCGTCACCATCTTGAGTACTGCGCCTTTCGATAAACTCACTTTTGTCCAAAAAGCAGGTGTGAGTCTTGAAAAAGATGTGCGCAAAGACCTCATCTTATTCGGTGCACTCGAATGGAAAAACTACACCCCTCTTGGCTTAGCGACTTATCAACGATTCGATGGTCTAGACACCCTAAATGTGGAGCATATTTCTACAACCGAACTTACCACCCGCATCCGCTGGACCAAAGATGAAGAATTCCTCTCCGGTTCTTTTGACCGCACTGCCCTGCGCTCCCCCTACCCGATTTTATCGCTTCAAGGGATTTTCGGATTCAAAGACGTATTCGGCAGCGACTACAACTACCAAAAATTGGAGTTCCAATTCGAGCACAACACCCAACTCGGCGTTTTGGGGCGCATGCGCTATGGTTTTACGGTGGGTTACATCAACGGAATTGCGGCATATCCACTCCTCAAAGTGCACGACGGCAATCAATCACTTTGGTTGCTCACCAGCGCTACCAATATGGTCAATTTTCTAGAATTTATCAGCGATAGGTATGTTATTGGCTTTGCTGAAAATAAATGGGAAGGACTCCTTTTTGACAGAATTCCGTTGGTCAAAAAGAGTAAAATTCGCTTGGTCACCACTGAACGCATTATGTTGGGTAGTCTGTCCAGTAAGCAAAATCAAGCCTTAATAATTCCTTCCTTTGTACAACCCTTTAATGGCGTGCCTTATGTCGAAATTGGGGTTGGTATCGAGAATATTTTTAAAGTGCTGCGGATCGATTTACTCTACAGAGCCACACATCAAATTCCAGGCACGAGTCCATTCGGTATCAAAGCCCGCTACTCCCTAAATTTTTAGTAAATTCGATTCGTGAAACTTCGAACCATTGATATCTGTAAATCTTACCGCGGAAGGGCGGTAGTCAATGGCGTAAGCGTTGAGGTCAATCAAGGAGAAATCGTAGGTTTACTTGGACCAAACGGCGCGGGCAAAACCACCTCCTTTTACATGATGGTCGGCTTGGTGAAACCCGATACCGGTCAAGTTTTTCTCGACGACACCGAAATCACCAAATTACCCATGTATAAAAGAGCACAATTGGGTCTAGGTTATTTACCTCAAGAAGTTTCGGTTTTTCGCAAGCTCAGCGTAGAAGACAATATCATGGCTATTTTAGAAATGGGGCCTCTCAATAAAGCCGACCGCGAAGCCAAATTAGAAAGCCTCCTATCCGAATTCAGCCTCACACATGTGCGCAAAAACCTCGGCGACCGACTTTCAGGCGGCGAAAAACGACGCACCGAAATCGCGCGTGCGCTCGCTACCGATCCTAAATTCGTGTTGCTAGATGAACCCTTTGCCGGTGTAGACCCCATCGCTGTAGAAGATATCCAAGCCATCGTTTCCGAACTTAAAAAGCGCAATATCGGTATCTTAATTACAGATCACAACGTTCAAGAGACACTCTCTATCACAGACCGCGCTTACCTTTTATTTGAAGGGAAAATCTTGAAATCTGGTAGTGCTGAAGAATTAGCCGCAGACGAACAAGTCAGAAAAGTATACTTAGGGCAAAATTTTGTCCTGAGACGCGCAGAGTAACCTAGCGCAACAAATGCACCACGCCTTCGCGCTGTCTGCGAATATACGGCTCATGGCACGGCCTGAACTTCAAGACATAGTTATACAAACCATCTTGGCACGGCAGTCCGTTATAAGTACCATCCCAGCCCTCTGCTGCATTTTGACTGACAAAAACACGCTCTCCCCAGCGGTTGAATATCTCTAAAGACCAATCCGTTACCCCGAAGTCAGTTACGACTTTAAAAACTTCATTGCGTCCGTTTCCGTCCGGAATAAATGTGTTTGGAGCGTAAATACTAAATGGTTCCACCTCGATGCGTGCATAGGCAGTATCTGTGCAACCAAATTGATTCGACACTACCTGCATTGGGTAGTCTGTGCCGCCAGATTGATACGCATGGACAAAATTAGCGCTAGTGTATTGCACGCTTCGGTCCTCGACAAAATACTGATAGCTTACGGCATCTATAGAGAGATCTGTAAAGACCGCCTCGTTCTGACAAACATCTACACGATCGGGGCTAATAGAAAAGCCAGCCTGCGGCGAAGGATGAACAGTCACGAGGTCTTGCTGCGCCATAAATAAAGTATCTAGACAGCCGAATTGCTCGATAAGTGTGAGTGTTATGGTGTAATTGCCAGGTTCGCTGTAAGTATGCAACACATTGGTGCCTTGTACTTGGGTGCCGTCGCCTAAATCCCAGAGGTAAGTGGTGGGCACCTCGCTCTGACTTAAATTCACAAATTGAGCTTGGGATGGCGCACATTGTAAGGCGTTTAAAAACATAAAATTGATACTCGGGTGACCAAAAACACGCACCAAAGTCACTAAAGTATCTGTACAAAACGCATTTTGACCAATCAACAGCACCTGTTGGTTACCATTTTGGTCAAATAAAACAGCATTACCCGTCAGTTGGCTACTGGTAGCGGGTGCCGCATGCGGGCCAAAATCCCAAGAATAGTTAGTTCCTGCCGGGCCACTCACCTGCGCGTCAAAATTAAATAGGTCGTCAATGCAAAGTGAGTCGGTGTGCGTTAAGTTCAAGATAATTGGTTGCTCAATCGTGACATTGACAGTTGTGGTGTCTAGGCAACTTGGAGAAGACCCCGCAATGAGCGTTACGGGATACAAGCCAGGGCCGGGAAAGGTAACGGTGGGTAGCATTTGGCTGCTGAGCTGCCCGTTTCCGAAATCCCAGTTGTACAACATCGCGTTTTGTGAGGCGTTGCCAAATGAAATTGTATAGCCCAGGCATTCCACTTGTGGCGGAACCACAATAGCGGCGGTCGCTTCGCCGAAAATATAGATAGAGTCCAGGAAAGTTTGCTGACAATACGCCGTATTGGCCTCTAGGAGCACCGGATGAAACCCCGGTGAAGAGAAAACAACATCGGGCACAAGATTGCCGTTTGCCTGCGCAACAGATGCGCTCTGCGGAAAGGTCCAGGAGAGCGTTGCAGCAGGATCTGAAACCTGCGCCACAAAATCATGAGAATTGCCAGACAAGCAAAGTGAATCTTGGGTTTGCCACTCGAGATCGAGTTGTTCGTTGACGATAATTTCAATGTAAGCGGTATCGGTGCAGTTCTGACCGGGATTGACGATCAGTTGGGCAGTATAAGTACCTGAACTCGGATAAGTATAAGTAGGTTCATACAACGGGCTTACATCTGCGTTGGTGCCCGGCACACCAAAATTCCAGCTGTAGTTAGTGCCCCCATAAGAACTGTTGTCAAACTGCACGGTCAGGCCATCGCAATAGCCATTAAAGGTTGGTAATTGCGCTTGAGTGGGTAAAATTGCTGCCAGCTGGATATTGCAATCAAAAACGCGAAAGAGGAAGTCGCGGACGGTTTCGCCAATGAGCTGTCCATTGCGGTATTCTTGCACACGCACACCCACTACAAACAAACCAATCAAATTCGGACTCACCGTTAAAAGCCCAGAACTTGGATGAATAATGGTAGACGAACCAGGGCCCAACGGTACAGCAGCATTAAAGTTGGGCTGCCAAGTAACCGGAAAATATGGTGGGGGTGGCATTTGTAGCGGCTGTGGGTTACCAGAGTTCGCACCCGCATTGGGCGTTACCAATGAATAAACAAGCTGATCGCCGTCGGGGTCTGTGGCCGAATGATCAAAAATCAGCTGGTCGTTGTTGCAGAGTAAGACAGGCGGATAGTTGGTGAAGCGCGGGCTGCTGTTGTTGCTCGCGTTGGTATTTGAACCCGGAATTTGCGCAACGAGCGTAAGACCGGTGTCGTCGGGGAACTGCAAATTGGTGATGTTCGGCCCCCGGCAGCAGCGTTGGTAAGATACCGTATAGCCACCAGGGATTGGAGGGAGTGTCAAGACCACTTGATAAATAGCGCGCTCTACACAGATGCCTGTTGGCTGCGTGGCACATGGATTATTGAAGTTGATGGGCAGTACAACTGAGCCCGGAAAAGGCACCTGTACTGTTTGGTAGTGGATATTGCCCTGCGTAAAAATCGAAAGGTAAAGTGGGTCGTCGTATTGTGCACCTGTTGAGGCGCAATCGCGATAAAGGGTGATGAAGAAGCGGTATTGGTTATTGCCGAGAAAGTTGTAGTAGATGTCTCCACCAATGATGTGCGAAGCTACAGACCACCCTGAAAGGAGCAGCGAAAAGCTTAAGAAGAGTGTTTTTAACTTATGCACAGCGTTACAACGCAAAATTAAGGCTTTGGTTGTTCGTGTACAAACTGTAAATTTGTAAAAAAATTAGACGGATGGAAACTTTTGATGTGGTAGTAATTGGTTCAGGACCCGGCGGATACGTATCAGCCTTGCGTTGTGCGCAACTCGGCCTGAAAACAGCTTTGATAGAAAAATACAGCACTTTGGGCGGAACTTGCCTCAATGTAGGTTGTATTCCCTCCAAAGCGCTACTCGATTCTTCCGAACATTTTTACAATGCCCAACACAACTTCTCGGCGCATGGCATTGAAGTGAAAGGCCTCAAAGCCAACCTCACGCAAATGATTGCCCGCAAAAATGAAGTCGTGTCGCAAACTTGCGCTGGGGTCAAGTACCTCATGGACAAAAATAAAATCACAGTTTATCAAGGTGTTGGTAGCTTTCTCGATGCGCATACGGTAGAAATCAAAGGTGAGCAAACAATCCAAATTAGCGGTAAAAACATCATCATTGCCAC
>RDZL01000187.1 GCA_004295165.1 Flavobacteriia bacterium | reverse complement strand
AAAGAAAAAATGGGAGGAATAGCAGATGCCAATTGCCTGATAAACCCCCAATCAAATTCAATTGTACAAACCACATCACTGGGATCAGGAAGTTCTTTAAAAAAGGAATCTGACGCCATTTGAGGCCCCTTTCGTATTGCGCAGTTAATAAAACCTGGACCAACAACAACACCCAAAACCAAACGTAAGGCAATACAGCCTGATGCGCCACGAGGTAGAAGATGGCGCTCAGTAAGCCAACTACGACTTGCAAACGCTTCTGTGAAGTGGATTGCATCCAAAAATAAACTTGTCCGATGAGCAAGCCATTCGCAATTGCTTGAAGTGCTTGATTGGTGTTCAGGGCAGCACGGCCATTACTATAAGCAAACAAACCCATGCAATATATGGCCACAAATAGTGCCAACAATACATTTCGGAACAAACTACGCTTCAATGGCATCTGCAATCTGGTCTATTGAAATTTGGGCAACACATGTGCAAGCGCGGCCCTCAGCGCAAAGCTGACAATTCGGGTCAAAAACAAGTGCAGTTGCGCCTTTGCCCAAAGCTGCCCAGCGCCCCGGATGGATCGGCTTGCGACTGGCAAATAATCCAACTGCCCGAATACCGCTGAGCCCTGCTAAATGATATGGGCCCGTAGAACAAGCCACCAGTGCTTTGGCTTTCGAAATGATGTAAATAAAGGTCTGCAAATCCCACTTACCCGTAGCATCTGAAATATTTGAATGAACTGGTATCTGAGCGCGAAAACAAGCACCTTCTTTTTCAGTCCCTGTAAAATAAACCTGGTATCCAATCTCCACTAAGTATTTAGATAACGCCACATATTTTTCGATTGGATATTCAACCCCACTGCCATTGGACTTTGGATGCAAAAGCACAGCCTGGCTCCAATCCTGAGTGGCAAGTGCAGCAGACAAAACCGGAACGCGAAAAGGTAAATTGGCATTCAATTCTTGCAACGATGGAACCTCCGTGATGCCAAGAGGAGCCAATAACTTGAAATTCAATTGAGCTTCGTGTAATGCGGAGCGCTTTCGCGAGAAACGCGGACGGCTATTGCACGTGAAAAGGTGAAAGAAACGATGCGCAGTGCCAATGCGCAATGGAATACGGGCTTGTTTGCACCATTTGGCAACTATTTGATTGGGAAAAAGGTGCAGCACGACATCGTACTGTCCGAGCACTTTGTTGCGTGTTTGATCGTCTAGTTGCTGGAGCTCATCAAGGAGTAAAACCTGAGCAATAGGATCAAAACACTCCACTACGGCGCTGGTATAACTGCGGCAAAGATAAGTCAGTTCACTATTCGGGAAAGCGCTCTTGAGTGCCTGGCAAACGGGTAGCGTAAGACAGACATCGCCAATGGCATCTGTTCTTGAAATCAGTATTTTATTGGGTTCAGGCATGGCTCCAAAGTTGTCTGAGAAGGGTGTATTTTTGTTGTGTGGCATAAGCACTACGAACAGCGATGAGCCACCCAGCCTTCCCGTCTAGAAAGCCTTTTTTGATCAAATAAGATTTCATGAATTGGGCACAGACTTTCAAGTATAGTTTTCCCAAACTACAGCGCACTTTTCGCTCAAATAATTCGTGAGCTGCTATTTTAGAAAAGTAGTCTATTTGTCTGAAATGATCTGCTTTGGTGTAATACGAATAATGAAGGAGGTCTCCCTGCAAATGCTGTACTTGAAGGCCCTCATGTGGTAAGAGTTGGTCGTGCGGATTGAGTCCACCCCAAATGACGTCAGCTTTGGAGGCTAGGCGCAATTTGGTATCGGGATACCAACCGCTGTGATGAATCCACTTTCCACAATAATTCGTGAGGCGGTTCATCGCAAAACCTCCTTTTTGTGGTGACTGCGCTTTGACCTCTAGAATAGCGCTTTGTAACTCAGGAGTTAAAGCTTCATCGGCATCTAGAGATAAAACCCATGGGTGTGTGGCCCGCTTCAGTGCTTCATTCTTTTGCTGAATATGCCCTTCAAAAGGGTGCTGCTCAAATCGAACGCCATAGGAGCCGCAGATTGCCGCGGTGTTATCTGTGGAAAAGGAATCCAGAACAAGAATTTCATCACAGACCCCTTGAAGAGAGGCCAAACACCGACCAATATTTCGGGCTTCGTTAAAGGTGATGATGACGCCTGAAAGTTTCATCGCAAGTTATTTAATGCGAATGCGCTGCCCGATGTCGATGCTGTTCACCTTTACGCCCGGATTGAGGCGTTGCAATTGGGCTTGTGTGAGGTTGTTGCGCTGGGCAATTTTTCCGAAGGTGTCGCCGGCGCGAACGGTGTAATACTTTTTGACTGGAGGCGCTGGAGCTGGTGGAGTTGGCGCAGGGGTTGGTGTCACTTGAACCTGCGTTTGATTGGTGTAGATGGTCAACTTCTGCCCAACATAAATATTGGTGGTCCGCAGCGCATTCCACTCCATGAGTTGTTCGATAGAAACGTTGTAGCGCACTGCTATTTGTCGGAGATTTTCTCCACTCTTCACTTTGTGATACAAGAGGCTTGAAGTGGGTGGTGTATTGGTCTGAAGGGTGTCGGCAGGAGCTAAAAGTACGCCTGTAGAATCTCTTTGCGTGCTGTCTATAGGAGCAATAGGTTGGGCAACTACAATTGGCTTGGGATGATAAATTACGTCTTCGAGCAAATAAAGTGAATCTTCGTAACTGACCAACAAGCCAATTTTTTCCATTGGGCCCGTTACGCAACGAGCAGGTGTCATTTTTGGAATATAGGTGGTCTTGTAGACAGGATTGAGGCTCTGTATTTCGGACAGTTCCCAACCGACAAGTTGGGCAATTGTTTGCATGTGTACCCCACTTTTAACGCACATGGTGTCGAGTTGTGCATTGTGTATTTTAGCCTCCATCGGAATGATGTTGTATTCCGCATGGTAGGTCATCATGTAGGCAGCCGCAATAAAGTTCGGTACGTAACCTTGGGTTTCTGCCGGTAAAAATGGCCGCACCTCCCAGTAGGTTTTTTTGCCGCCCGATTTACGAATCGCATGATTGACATTACCTGGACCTGCGTTGTAGGCTGCGAGTGCTAAATTCCAGTCGCCATAGATACCGTAGAGTTGCTTGAGGTAACGGCAAGCTGCATCGGTGGCTTTTTCTGGGTCCATGCGCTCATCTATGTAGGAGTTTTCCTCCAAACCAAAATAGAGTCCGGTTTTGTACATGAACTGCCACAAGCCGAGCGCGCCTGCCCGAGATTTGACTTGCGGACGCAAACCACTTTCAATGACGGATAAAAAACGAAGCTCTAAGGGCAAGCCATATTCTGTGAGTTTTTCCTCAAAGAGATCAAAATACAGCGCTGAGCGGCCGAGTGCTACGCGAATAAAACCGCGGCGTTGGGCAGCAAAAAATTTGATGGTCGAGAGTGTGGCCGCATTGCAGTCGAGCTGAAATGGCGTGAGCTCGTTCATTTTGGCCAAACGCGCACATATTACCGAATCGGAAAAACTTGGGATTTGCCCGGGTGCGTAATTGAGCGCTGTAATAATGGAATCGTAATTGTTAGAATTGGCGTATTCCGTAAAAAACAATTGAAGACTCTGCTGTACAGTATTGACAAATGGATCTGGGTCAAGGGAATCAGAAGGCCGCACTAAATGCGCTGGTTTTTGTCCAAAAACAGATGAAGACAAGCTGAATAGCAACAAAAAGCTCAGCCATTTCATCATAGGACTTCTTGTGTTTTTTGGGCAGCGTGAAAAAGTAAATCTTCTTCAAAATCACGTGCCATTAACTGAATACCGAAAGGCAAGCCATTGCTATGTACGCCAAAAGGCAAGCTGATAGCTGGATTGCCTGTTAGGTTTGCATGAACGGTAAAGATATCCTGCAAGTACATTTGAATCGGGTCTTTGACCGCGTTCATTTCAAAGGCAGTAGTTGGCGTAGTTGGAGACAAGAGTACGTCGCATTCGTTCAATAGCGCTGAGGTGCGGTCTTTGAGGATGCGGCGAACTTGCTGTCCTTTGGTGTAATAAGCATCGTAGTAGCCGTGTGAGAGCACAAAAGTACCTGTCATGATGCGGCGTTGCACCTCAGGGCCAAAGCCTTCGCTGCGCGATTTAACGTAAGTTTGCTCCACACCTTTTGCTTCAGCACTTCTGTAACCATAATGCACGCCATCAAAGCGCGACAAATTAGAGGAAGCTTCTGCGGTGGTAAGGACGTAATAGGTAGGAACCATGTAGTCTAGGAAAGGAAAACTCACCTCGATGATTTCATGTCCTTTTGCACTCAGGTCGGCAAGTGTTTGTTGTAATTTTTCTTTGATCTCGATGTCCAAACCAGGGTGATGCAGGCATTCTGCCATCACACCAATCTTGAGCTTTTCAGGTAAATTGGTGCGGGTTTTGTTGTCTAAACTAGAGCTCGTTGCGTCGTAGGGATCTTGACCTACGGTAAGTGACATCAAAAGTTGGGTATCGGCCAAGCTATTGGTAAAAAACCCAATTTGATCAAACGAGGACGCATAAGCAATTAGACCATAGCGGCTGAGGCGGCCATAAGTTGGCTTGATGCCAAAAGTGCCCGTCCAGGAAGCTGGTTGGCGCACAGAGCCACCTGTATCAGAACCTAATGTGGCCGTACACAAATGTGCAGAAACTGCAACAGCGCTGCCTCCAGAGGATCCGCCGGGTACGTAGTTGGGTTTCCAGTTGTTGTGAACTGGGCCAAAAGCAGAGTTTTCATTGGAGCTACCCATTGCGAATTCATCGCAGTTGAGGCGGCCAATGATAATAGCGTCTTGGTCGATGAGGTGTTGTAAAACGGTTGAGGTATAAATAGACTCAAAGCCCTCAAGGATTTTAGATGCTGCACTTACTTTGTGGTCTTTGTAACAGATGTTGTCTTTGATGCCGATAATGACACCCGCCAACTGACCTGCTGTGCCGGCTTGAATTTTTTGATCGACTAATTGTGCTTGAGCACGTGCTGAATCGGTAAAAACTTCGAGAAAAGCATTGAGATGCGCGTGCGCTTCTATACGGACGAGGTGCTCCTCAACGAGGTCCAATGCCGTTTTGCCAGAATGCAAGGCGTTCTGAATCTCTGCGATTGTACGGTACATGCAGTTATTTTTCTTCTTTAGAAATTTCAGTAGAAGTTTCTGCCGTAGTGCTTTCGCCCTTAGAAGCGTCTTTGAATTCTTTAACGCCTTTTCCGAGACCTTTCATGAGTTCAGGGATTTTTTTGCCGCCAAAGAATAATAAAACAATTGCAAGGATGAGGATGATTTCAGTTGGTCCGAATTTGCCCATAATTTCTTTATTTATTGTCCTACAAAGCTAACTAAAAATAGCTTTGCACTTGGGGTTTATAATTTTCTTGCCACTTCTACTTCTTCATAAGCTTCAATGATATCTCCAATTTTGATATCGTTGAATTTATCGATGTTCAGACCGCATTCATAGTTGTTTTTGACTTCCTTGACATCGTCTTTGAAACGCTTGAGAGAGCCTAAGACGCCTGAATGAACCACAATTCCGTCGCGAATGAGGCGGATTTTGGAGCTGCGCTTGATGATACCGTCGAGGACATAACAACCCGCAATGGTACCGACTTTCGTGATATCGAAAGTTTCGCGTACTTCGGCAGAACCAAGTACTTTCTCTTCGATGTCTGGTGACAACATGCCTTCCATTGCCGCTTTGATCTCTTCAATAGCCTTGTAGATAATGGAGTACATTCGGATATCGATTTGCTCAGTTTCGGCCAATTTACGTGCCGATAAAGTCGGACGAACCTGGAAGCCAACAATGATAGCGTCTGATGCGGATGCCAAGTTGACATCGGCCTCAGTAATGGCACCCACTCCTTTGTGAACGATATTGATCTGAATTTCTTCAGTAGACAAGTTAAGTAAGGAATCAGAAAGTGCTTCAATAGAGCCATCGACGTCACCTTTAACGATGATATTGAGTTCTTTGAAGTCTCCGATAGCCAAACGACGTCCGATTTCGTCGAGGGTGATGTGCTTGGTGGTGCGCAATCCTTGCTCGCGGTAAAGTTGCTCGCGTTTTTGTGCAATAGATTTTGCTTCTTTTTCGTCGTCGAGGACATTGAATTTGTCTCCGGCGCTAGGGGCACCGTTGATCCCTAAAACGGATACAGGTTGTGCAGGACCAGCTTCTTTGAGCGGCTGTCCGTGTTCGTCTTGCATGGCGCGAACGCGGCCGTAATAACGACCCACGAGAATGACATCGCCAATGCGCATTGTTCCCGCTTCGACGAGCATGTTGGTGACGTAACCCTTTCCTTTATCCAAAGAAGATTCAATAACGGTACCTACCGCATTTTTCGATGGATTGGCTTTGAGGTCGAGGAGTTCTGCTTCGAGGAGAACTTTGTCGAGGAGTGCGTCTATGTTGAGGTTCTGTCTTGCAGAAATTTCTTGAACTTGGTATTTACCTCCCCAGTCTTCGACGAGGATGTTCATGGCAGAAAGTTGTTCGCGGATGCGGTCTGGGTTAGCTCCTGGTTTGTCGATTTTGTTGATCGCAAAAATCATTGGAACATTTGCAGCCTGCGCATGCGAAATGGCTTCTTTGGTTTGTGGCATGACGTCGTCGTCAGCGGCTACAATAATGATGGCAACGTCAGTGACCTGCGCACCGCGTGCACGCATCGCCGTAAAGGCTTCGTGACCTGGTGTATCGAGGAAGGTCATTTTACGGTTATCCTTGAGCGTAACAGAATACGCACCGATGTGCTGCGTGATTCCTCCGGCTTCACCCTCTGTAACGTTGGCGTTACGGATGCGGTCAAGTAAGGATGTTTTACCGTGGTCAACGTGACCCATGACAGTAATGATCGGCGGACGCGAGATGAGGTCTTCGGGTTGATCTTCGATGACCGTAATGGCATCTTGCAACTCGGCGCTGATGAATTCGGTGTCAAAACCAAATTCGTCGGCCACAATTTGAATGGTCTCGGCGTCTAGTCGTTGGTTGATAGAAGCAAAAATACCCAAGGACATACATACAGAGATGACCTGCGTTGGTTGTATGTTCATCATGGATGCCAACTCAGAAACGGTAACAAACTCTGTGAGCTTGAGTGTTTTCTCTTCGAGTTCGGCCATAGCCATTTCTTCTTGGCGACGTTGTGCGTAGTTATCGCGCTTTTGACGGCGATTTTTGGATGCTTTAGACTTGCCACCTTGGTTAGATAAGCGCGCAAGGGTGTCTTTGATCTCTTTTTGAATGTCTTGCTCAGAGATTTCGGCTTTCGCTGCTTTGGGCTTGTTAGCCGTATTTGCCGTGTTGCCTACCTCTACCTTCTTAATGCGCTTGCGCTTGCGCTTATTGTTGGCATCTTCTGAAGAAGAGGCAACTGGCGTGCGCGGACGCTCTACAGGTAGTTCAATTTTACCCAATACAGTTGGGCCAGAAAGTGTCTGGCGAGCAACGCGAATGGTTTCGATTTCAGGTGATTTTGCCTCAGCCGGTTCTTCGACCTTCGGTGCAGGATCCGGTGCTGCAACTGGAGCAGCGACAGGAGCTTTAGGGGCAACTGGTGCAGCCTCAACTGGCTTTTCTGGTGTTTTATCTTTTTTCTTGTCTGGACGCGTGCGTTGGTTGATGGCATCTAGGTCGATTTTACCAACTACGTTAACTTTATTTTCTGAAGGCGCGGGAGCTTCTTCTGCGCTAGGCGCGGGAGCTTCTTGAACAGGAGCAGCCTCGACGACTTCTTCGACTTTAGGCTCAGGAGCTTTTTGCGGGGTTTCGCTCAAGACCTGACGCTTGATTTCTTCGAGATTGATATCTTCTTCATCCTCGTCGTCTACAACTGGAGTCGGATTTACTTCTTCTTGTATTTTGTCTTTCAAAGATAAAGACTCTCGCTTCTCGCGACGCAAAGCAGACTTAGACTGCTCTTTCATGCTTTGGTCTGCAGCGTATTCTTGGCATAGAATATCATAATGCTCCTGCTCCAAACGCGAAGTTGGAGTGGGGTCTATGACAATGCCTTTTGAACCCAAGAACTCGACGATTGTCGGTATTCCTACATTCAATTCTCCTGCTGCTTTTCCTAAACGAATCGGTTTTCCCGCCATAATGTACTGTTGCGCTCCTTATTGGTATTAAAGTTATTCAAATTCCGCTCTCAAAATACGGAATACTTCTTCGATGGTTTCTTTTTCGAGATCTGTTCTTGATACGAGGTCATCGATACTGATTTCAAGCACTGATTTTGCGGTATCGCAACCAATGGCCTTGAGCTCATCGATGATCCAGCTATCTATCTCATCTGCAAATTCTTCGAGGTCGACGTCTTCGATATCGACTTCACCATCTCTGTACACATCGATTTCAAAGCCACATAATTTGCCAGCAAGCTTGATGTTGTTTCCGCCTTTACCAATGGCCAAGGAAACTTGGTCTGGCTTCAGGAAGACTTTAACGCGTTTTTCATCTTCTAAGATTTCCATAGAGGTGATCTTAGCCGGCGAAAGCGAACGCTGAATAAGCAATTGTTGATTTGATGTATAGTTGATGACGTCGATGTTTTCATTGCGGAGCTCGCGGACAATTCCGTGAATTCTCGAGCCTTTCATACCGACACAAGCACCAACTGGGTCAATGCGGTCATCGTAAGACTCCACTGCTACTTTCGCGCGCTCTCCTGGTTCGCGAACGATCTTTTTGATGGTGATGAGACCGTCAAAGACTTCTGGAACTTCTAATTCGAACAAACGCTCTAAGAATTCTGGAGCAGTGCGTGAAAGGATAATGACAGGGGTGCTGTTGCGCATGTCAACTTTTGCAACAACTGCGCGTACGGATTCTCCTTTTTTGAAGAAATCAGATGGGATTTGCTCTGATTTTGGCAAAATGAGCTCGTTGTTGTCGTCGTCCATGATGAGGATTTCTTTTTTCCAAACTTGGTAGACTTCGCCGGTAACGATTTCGCCGATGCGCTCTTTGTACTTGTTGTAAAGTTGGTCTTTTTCAAGCTCCATGATGCGCGAAATGAGGTTTTGACGCAAAGCCAAAACATTGCGTCGACCAAAATCGGCAAATTTGAATTCTTCCGTTACTTCTTCACCGATTTCAAAATCTGGCTCGATTTTGATGGCATCTGAATAAGCAATTTCCGTATTCGGATCTTCAACTTCACCGTCATCTACGATTTCTTTATTCAAGAAAATCTGAACGTCTCCCTTATCGATATTGACAACGATATCGATGTGTTCGTCGGTGTTGAACTTCTTTTTGAGCATGGCACGAAAGACGTCTTCGAGGACGTGCTGCATCGTTTGTTTGTCAATATTTTTTAGTTCCTTAAACTCCGAAAATGAGTCAACAAGTTCCAAACTGTTCATGGTGCTTATTTAAATGAAATTACAATTTTTGCTTCTTTTATTTGGTTGTAGGGCAGTTCGATAAATTCTTCTACCCAAACTTTTTTCTTTTTTGCTTCGTCTCGCTTTTGAATTCGTTGTTTAAAAACAAGATTTTCATCGGACATTTTCAATAACTCGGCCTCAAACTGTTCGCCAGATTCAGGTGTAACCTTAAAACTACGGCCTACGTTTTTGGCAAACTGATTGATATGGCGAATTGGTTTGTCTAAACCTGCAGACGAAACATGGAGTTCGAAATCGGCTTGTTCGCGATCGAGGTTGTGTTCGATGTTGCGCGAAACGGACATGCAATCGTGGACACTTACGCCGCCTTTGAGCTTGTCTAATTCTACGTGAATGACA
>RDZL01000254.1 GCA_004295165.1 Flavobacteriia bacterium | reverse complement strand
CATCTGCCGAGCGGCCTATAACTGTACCGGCTGCATTTCTAAATACAAAAGCAAACTTTAAAACATTGGTGCCCGCAGGAAAGCCATAATACTGATCGATATCTATGGTAATGGTGTGTTTGTTGTTGCCAATATTGGTCATGGCAACTTCGGGGTCTACGGTTCCCCAGTTGCCTTGTACAAATTGCCAATTGGTTGGCGATGTACTTGCCGAAGTAATGAGTCCGGCGTGGGCATAGATTTGGTTTTGGCCTACCAACGCGGCATTTCCTTGTGTGGCATCATACGTGATGGTCACTACATCGTTTACCGTTGGAAATGCAGGATTCACTTCTAAGATTTGTGCATGCACAAAACCGTTGAGGATCATCAAAACAATAGATAAAAGAAGTTGTATTTTCATCACAAAGAAATTTATAATTTGGTTAATTCAAGACCAAAAAAGCCCGGGTGAAACTCACCCAGGCTTTTGAAATCATTTTATTGAAGCTTATTGCTTGATCAATTTACCAGTAGCAACTTTGTCACCAGCAATAACGTTGTAGATGTAAGAACCAGCCTGCAATGCAGTTGTGTTCATTTCTACTGTTGTAGTAGCAGAAGTAGCAACAGTTGTAGTAGCTACAGCTTTACCAGCAAGATCAAAGATTGTTACAGTTGCAACAGCAGCGTTGTTTGCTTCGAATGTGAAGTTTACAACATCAGTTGCAGGGTTTGGCGCTACAGTAAGGTTAGCAATTGCGTTTTCAGCAACTGATACACCACATGCAGTACAAGCATCCCAAACGTAACATACAGTACCTGGCATCAAAGTGTAAGTACGGTTGATGTTACCACCACCATCGTCAACACCACAAGAGTCAACTGCGATTGTGTTAGCAGCGTCTGTACCTTCGTTAGCACCCCAGTCACCGTTTACGAACTTGTAGAATTGAGTAGCACCCAAAGAAGCAACAGGATAAGTAACTGTAATTGCCCATACGTTGTTGCCTTCGTCTGTCATTGCGGAGTTTGCATCTGCAGGAGACCAGTTTGCAACAGCACCAGCAGCTACAGTAGCACCGTTGTCAGTAAAGTTACCACCAACGCGGATACCGTTTGCAGCCAATGTGTTTGATGCAAGGTAGTTTGTAACGTCTACTTTGTAAGTTACGTCAAAGCTAGTTTGGAAGCTATACATACCAGTTGTACGGTTGAAGATGACCATGTAAGTACCAGCAGCAACTGGAATGTTTGGACCATCTTGTACACCTACACCAGCAGGAAAGTCAGCTGCACCCCAGTTGATCGCCCAAGCGTCGTCTTGACGGAATTTAGCCTCACCTGCAACGCAAGTAACGATTGCACCGTACATTTCACCATCTAAAGTGATCATGTCTACGTCTGCAGACCAGTCAAACGGTGGAACCGCAGAACCGATGATACCTACCGCAGGGAATTGTGCGAAGGCAGATGCTCCTAAAACAAGAGCCGTTAAAAGTGTAAAAATTTTCTTCATACTTAATTAATTAATAGGTTAATAATACTTAGTGTCAGATTGACAAGTTCAAAAATATAAAAATATTTCTTAATCCCATAAATTCAACATTAAATTAGCTGTCTTTAATGTAAAAAAAAACTACCGATTCAGTAGTGCCATGGGCCATTGTAAATCAGGTTGCTATTCAATTCTAAACTTAAATCTGGCTCCCCTTCAAAGATGCCATAAACACTCGAGCCACTTCCAGACATTGCCGCGTAGGAAGCACCCGCATGATAAAGTGCATTTTTCAAGTCCTCAATTAATGGATAGGCTTTGAAAACTGAGCGTTCAAAATCATTATGAAGCCCATTTAACCCTTGAGTTTGAAATTGATCCAATAAAGATGGTCGCCCATTTTCTGGCTGAACACCTGCATATGCAGCTTGTGTGGAGACATGGATGTGTGGATTGCAG
>RDZL01000253.1 GCA_004295165.1 Flavobacteriia bacterium | reverse complement strand
TTTTTGTGCAAAAATTGGGGCACAAAAGAGCATTAAGAAGGATAGGATTATTGTTTTCATCATTTTTTTAATTTTTAACAATTTTGATTGATTTTGATTGATTTTGATTGATTTTGATCGATTTTGATCGATTTTAACAAGAAATTTAAAAGAAACGGTAATTTTATTTGATGGTGTACCTCAAACCAAAGTACACATTCCAACCCATAATTGGCGCCCATATTTCTGTAGCGTCAAAATCTGGCCCGAAAGGATTTTGCGCGGCCACAATCGGATGATGCTGCATCACATTCAGCAGGTTTTCACCCCCGACGTAAAGCTCCAATGCTTTCCAATTGCGGGTCACTTGCGCATTGAGTAGCCCCCACGGGCTCCCCTGCCCACCTTGTGGCAAGCGCACGGCACTGTAACGCGAGTACGTGAGGTCATAGGCCCAGCGCTTGTTGCGGGTTTGGTAGCCGAGATTGGCAAAAATACGCTGGCGCGGCAAGAGCACTTGGGTTTGAGCTACACCGTTGAACAAAGCCCTCACGTCCTGAAATTTATAGGCCAAGCGCAAATCGAGGCCACGCAACAGCGCATAACTGAATTCTGCTTGAATGACAGTAGCTAAGGAGTTATCTTGAAGATTCTTGAAAACGACCGCCCCACTGAGGGTATCTCGATCGGCCACTAGTTGTTGCGAAAAACGCGTGTGGTAAGCATCTAAACTGAGGCTGCCCTTGCGTTTTTTGAAAGTAAAGCCCTGCACTAAAGAGGCACCCACGTTCCATGAGACTTCGGGCTGCAAGGCTTGTGGCGCAAGCCAGGTCTTGGAACTCGCCAACAGCGAGAGGTTGTCTACCACAAAATTGGGCAAGCGCCAAGCACGGCCGGCAGTGAGGCGCGCGTCTAATTGAGGCGTGAGCGCATATTTGAAGTGTGCACGAGGCGAAAACTGCCCGCCTGCCAAGTTGTGTTGGTCGTAGCGCGCGCCCAGTACGGCTGAGAGCCTGTTGCCCGTGTAGGCGTATTCGGCAAACAAACCAGGCACCCACTCCGTGCGGTTGGCACCGACTAGCTCAGCCCCAAAAGGTTGCCCCGCCCACTGAGACAAAGACAAATACTGAAAACTGGCGCCTGCCTTGATTTTGTGATCAGAAGAACCAATGATGTCGTCGTAGATGGCATTCAAATAGACGCGCTTCTCGGTTCCAGTAAAAGTCCGTAAACCGTAAAGACCGCTCATGTTCTGAAACTTGAGCTGCGCAATGACACCCAAGCTCTGGGCTGGCTTTTTGCCGAAAAATCCTGTTTTGGAAAAAATCGAAAGGTGCTCGCTCTTTAACTCCATTCCGTAACCTATGGGTTGCGCTCGGGTATAAGACATTTGCCCACCCAACTTGTTGTCTGTGTAGGCCTGCAGGCCCAGCTGAGCCTCCATGCGTGGCCCCTGATAACTAAAGCGCTGCAGTAAATTATAAGTATTTGACAGCGCTTGGTCGCGAAAGCCATCTTGGTTTTGGTCAAAAGTACCATAAACGGCAGCGCCCGAGGCAAAAAGGCCCATATGCCAGCGCTCGGAGAGCTGTTGGCCACCCTGTAAATTGAGCTCGGTGCGCCCAAAGCGATTCTGGTAAAAATTCAGCCCTAAGCGGGGCAGATCTTTGGGTTTCTTGAATTCAAAATTGACCAAACCCGCCATAGACTCATAGCCATTGACCACTGAGCCCGTCCCTTTGGTGATTTGTATGGACTCCAGCCAAGTGCCCGGGATCACACTCATCCCAAACGCGCTTTCTAAACCCCGCAAAAACGGAATGTTCTCGAATTGCAGCTGCGTGTAAACGGCATCTAGACCCAACAACTGGATCTTCTTGGCCCCCGAAATGGCATCGGACATGCGGGGCTTCCTTCTGATGAGGGCGGCTCGATTATTCAGGCTTGATGCCAGCGGCCTTGATGAC
>RDZL01000186.1 GCA_004295165.1 Flavobacteriia bacterium | reverse complement strand
CTGAACTTTATTGGCTCCATGCTTTATTTCAAGCTAGACATGACCAAAGACCAACGCTATTCGTTGGCCAACAGCACCGTCACGTACCTCTCAGACAAAAAGAATTTTGAGAACCGCATCAGCATCCAAATTTACTTAGATGGCAACATGCCTTCTGAACTCAAGAACTTTCAGAACGCACTCAAAGACAAACTCAAAGACTTCAAGCGCATCGCCGGCACCCGCATCGAATTCTTGTTCACCGACCCCAATGTAGGTACAGAAGATGAAATCAATGCCCTGCGTGCCCAACTCTACGACCGCGGTAAAGGTATTTTACCACTTGAAATCAACTACCTTAAAGACGGCACCCAAAGCCAAATGTTGTTGTTCCCTGGTGCTTTGCTTTCTTATAGCGTCAATGGCATCACCAAAGAAGGCGTCGTTCAATTTTTGCCAGGAACGCAGCCTGGCCGCCCCTATGCACTAGAGCAAATGAGCGAAATGATTGAAAATGCGCTCAACAACCTCGAATACAATTTGCTCTCTGCGATGCGCAGGCTTACTCAAACCAGTAAACCAACCATCGCCTTTTTGCAAGGGCACGGCGAACTCAACCCAGCAGAAACCATGCGGGCACGCGCGCTCATCTCTCCCTACTATCAAATCAAAGATGTGGCGCTCAACGATAGCATAGCCGCACTCAAAGATGTAGATGGCCTCATTATTGCCGATCCACAAACACCTTTTTCGCAAAAAGACCTCTATCTCATCGATCAATTCGTGTTGCGCGGCGGAAAGCTATTGTGTTTTATGAATACACTTGCCCTCAACGAAGACACCCTCAATGCCACCGGCATGACGCACACCACGCGCAAGAACCTCCTGCTCGACCGCTTGCTCTTTGACTACGGCATCAAAATCAAAGAGAATTATGTGTTAGACGCGAATTGCGCGCCCAAAATTGTACCGTTTGCCGAGACTGCCTTTTTACCATGGTTTTACCACATGCTCGCTACCCCGAGTTTGCATCCCATGACGCGCAACGTAGATCCAATTTCTTTGAAATACGCCAACGAAATTGAATTTGTACAACTACCCAAAGCGCAGCTCACGCCCATCCTCACGAGCTCGAGCAACGCCATTCCCAGCGGGCTACAACCTTTGGTCAATTTGGCTTTGCCGCTCAATTATGGCAAAAACCCTAAATTGGTAGACAACCCCGAAGATGAGATCAACAAACTTTGTGTGGCGGGCTTGTCAGAGGGCTTCTATCAGTCTCACTTCAAAAACCGCATCGTTGCCGAATTCGCCAATAGCAAAGACGCCAACTACCTCGAAGAAAGTCAAAAAGAAACCAAAATCTTGGTGGTCGGCAACGGCTCTTTCATCCGCAATAGCTACGACTCCATTCTCGATCCGCAAAAAATCAATAGCTACTTGTATCGCCCAATTGCCATCAACGAACTAAAAGTGGATGCAGAATTAGCGCAAAGACGCATCCCTATTATTTTTGGCAACCAAGAACTCTTCCAAAACATGGTCGATTACATGATGGGCGACAACTCCGTTCTAGACATCCGCAGCCGCCAAATCGATATCAAAGAAATCGACAAAGAGAAAATCAAGTCCTCATCGCTTTTTTACAAAAGCATGAACATGATGCTGCCTTTGCTGCTCATTTTGGCGCTCGCATTCATCATGAACTGGATCCGCCAAAGACGCTACACTCGTTAACTTAACTTTCCATGAAGAAAAAAGGCCTCGTACTCGTTTTATTTGCTGTGCTCTTGGGTGGGCTCACTTGGTGGGCGCTCGATTTAAAAGGTGGCCAAAATGCCTCCGATGCCCGCGCATTTAACTTCAAAATTGAAGACACCACAACCCTATCTAAGTTGGTCATTACCGATGCATTTGGTCAGCAATTTACGTTGGTCAAAAACGACAACACCTGGACAGATGCCAAAGGAGGCTGCGTGTCTAAAACCAATGTGTCGCTGATTTTAGAAGCCTTGAATAAAATCGAATTCAAAGGTTACCTTCCGCAAAAATCTGAAAAACGTTTTACGGAACTCATGTCTGCGTCGCACATCAAAGTAGAGATTTTTCAGGACGGCGAATGGACCAAAACATGGTACCTCGGCCCCGCTACCCCCGACCACTACGGTCAAATCATGTTGCTCGAGACCGCAGAAAACGGCAAAAGCACCAGCCCAGTCATGATGAAAATCTCAGGCATGAACGGCCTCATTGACCCGCGCTTTTTTGCCGACCCGCGCCAATGGGCCTGTACAGAAATCATGGCCTTGCAGATGGAAGATATTTTGAGCGTCAAAGCAAAATTCCGCGGCGAACCTTATCGCAATTTTGAGCTCCTCAACAAAGGCCGACGCTTTAGCGTGACACAAAATGGCAAAGCACTCCAAAGCCTAGACACCACCAACGTTTTTCGTTATTTACAAGGATTTCAGAAAATTCACTTTGAACAAAAAAACTTCACGCTATCAGACAAGCAAGTGGACAGCGTTAAGAAAAGCCCTTCTTTTTGCTATTTAGAGGTGAAGACCAAACACGAAAAAATTGCCTTGAAAATGTTCCGCATCAAAAGCAAAGAAGAGCAGCGCAACGAGTTTGGCGAATTGGTCAACATGGACATGAACAGCTTTTGGTGTCTGCTCCCCGATGGCGAGTTGGTGCGCTGCCAATATTTCGTGTTCAATCCGCTGATTTTAGGTCACGTATACTTCCCAGCCATGGAAGCTAAGTTTCCTGAAAATTTGCGAAGCGTCAACCCGTAAAAGCAACTTTTAACGTTGTTTAGACGTTAAAGACACACAATGACCTACCTACGCCTCTTGCTGTTCAGCCTAAGCTGTTTAGCATCCTTTTTATACGCCCAAAGCCCGGTTGCCAATTTTACGGCCACTCCGCTTGTGGTTTGCGTAGGTCAAAATGTCAATTTCACCAATACTTCTAGTGCCAATGGCGGCCCTGCCCTCAGTACTTATCAGTGGGATTTTGGCGATGGCAACGCCGCTACCACTACCAATGCCACCCATGCTTTTAGCACTGCTGGCACCTTTACGATTACACTGGTAGCCACCAATGCAAATGGTGTTGCTGATGCAGAAATCAAACCGGCTTACATTACCGTAAATCCGCTGCCAAATGTCAATTTTAGCGCCAACGGCTTGGGCTGTACGGTTCCACTTACCTTGAGTTTCAGCAATTCGTCGTCACAAGGTGCCAATTTTTCGCAGGCTTGGAACTTCGGAAATTCACAAACCTCCAGCCAATATACCCCGCCGAGCATTACCTACAACAGCCAAGGAACTTTTCAGGTTGTCTTGACCGTTACCAACAATAACACAGGTTGTGTCAATTCGCTCACACAAGCCATCGTTGTATCCAACTTTCAGGCAGGTATTACTGCCCCGGCTGTTGGCTGCGTGGGCCAACCTATTGCTTTTCAAGACAATTCAACTGCTGGTGCAAACGCCTGGAGCTGGAATTTTGGCAGTGCGGGCCAGAGCAACGCCGAAAACCCCACGGTTACTTACAACTCACCTGGCACCTACACCGTGAACCTCACGGCACAAAACACCAACTCGGGCTGTTCGGGAAGCACCACCCAACAGATTGTGGTGCAAGCCAACACCATTCCTAACTTTTACGCCAACCCCACTGCCAATTGTGCTCCAGGTAGCATTCAATTTTTCAATACCACCAACCTCTCCGGCACCTATGTCTGGGATTTTGGCGACGGACAAACGTATACCGGCACCAACCCGCCGGCTCACTTATATCAGGCAAGCGGTTTATACGATGTCAGTCTTACCTTTACCTCGAGTGCAGGTTGTTCAGGTACCAAAACAATCCAAGACTATATCGAAATCACGCCTGTTCTGGCTGGTTTTTACGCCGCAGATACTGGCGCTTGTGCGCCTTTCACAGTGCAATTCATCGACACATCCTATACGCCTAGTAATCCTATTGTATCTTGGCAATGGAACTTCGGAAACGGACAAACCTTTAGTGGGCAGGTACCACCGCCGCAGACTTATGGCGTTGGGTTGTATGATGTTTCATTGATCATTACCACAGCTTCTGGCTGCACCGACACGATCATCAAGACGCCATACGTCACTGTTGGCTCAATAGACTCCATCGACTTCAGTTGGGACCCAAATATCACCTGTGCCAATACCGATGTCGAATTCGAATCTGAATTTTACATCTCTGTGCCTTATGACAGCACAGAAATCTCCTATCTCTGGGATTTTTCACAAGGCATTAGCTCTCAGGACGACCCAACGTTTCAGTTTTCGCAAGACACCGGCTGGGTAGATGTTACGCTTTATGTCAATTTCAGAGGCTGTATTGATACGCTCGAAAAAGATTCTGTCTTGTATGTGCTTGCCCCAATTGCACAATTCAATCCCAATACCTATTTGGTTTGCAACCCAACGAGTTTGCCGGTTACTTTTCAATTTCAAAACACCGCCATCGAAGGCGAACTAGAAGACAGCGTAGCCCTGCACTACGAATGGAACGACAACTCGCCCAATACCAATTTCAACAACGCGCAGCTCGACCTCCCCAATGGCGGCAACACCAGTCATGCGTTTGCAACTTACGGCACCTATCAAATTGAACAAGTTGTCCATAACTATACTACAGGGTGCTCGGATAGCATCACCCTTGCCGTCACGATTTCGCAATTACAATCCGCTTTTCTCTTACCCGACGACACCATTTGTAAAGGAGATGCCATTGGTTTGTTCAATCAAAGCACTACTTGGTCGGCGCATCCGGTCAATAGCTGGATTTACACTTTTGGCAACGGACAGCAGATCAATAATGGTGCGAACGTCAACTACGTTTATCCGGCGAGTGGCTCCTACAACATTAGCCTTTTGGTTTTCAATTCGGCAGGCTGTTCCTCCACCGCTACGCAAACCATATTTGTAGCCAACAAACCTGTAGCGGGGCTCTTGGCACCAACCTATGCCGGTTGCTCGCCTTTGCCTGTGAGTTTTAGCAATACGAGCTACAGCATTACCAACGGCTTGCCTCTCGCCACTTTCAATACCACTTTTTCAGACAACAATACAAGCGTCACTACAACAAACGTCAACCAAGCCATCAACCATACTTTTGTCGGCAACGGCGTGTATACGGCAACTATTACCGCCACAGATATCAATGGCTGTGTCTCTAACCCCGTATCAGTTCAGATTACGCTCACCAAACCAACGGCAATCATTGCATCAGATACCATTATTTGCGCTTTGGATAGCAGCCTTATTGCCAGCTTAAGCACTGGCGAAGACACCCTCACTTATGCTTGGTCCATCGCTGGAAATTCACTTTCTAATGATAGCCTGTGCGTTTTGGATTTACCTGCAAATGGCAACGGTCTGTTTACAACTTATCCGCTTACTTTGGTGGTGACAGATGGGAACGGCTGCACCGATACCACCACCCAAACAATTTATATTTCCACACCCCTGGCCTCGCCAACTTTCACGTTTTCTGGTGCAGCTATTAATGCCAACGGCACTTACAGTTGTCCGCCACTTTTCTGCGACTTCACAGACCAATCTACGAGCATTGGCAGCATCAGCAACTGGAATTGGGCCTTCGGCAATGGCAATTCTTCCATATTGCAAAACCCAGACAATACTCTAGTGACCAGTGGGTCTTTCAATTTGCTTCTAACCGTCACAGACGAATACGGTTGCACCGACGACACTACCATCAATAATTATGTGTCTATCGGTGGGCCACTCGGCACCCCAACCTGGATTCAAGACAACACCATTTGTGCGCAAGGTGCGCTTTTCACCATCTTGAATCCCTCTGACATAGATTCTGTAAGTTGGAATTTAGGCAATGGTATTTGGGTAGCAGACAGCTTGACTTTCCCTTATTTTTATCCCAACACGGGCACCTACAACCCTAGCGTTACGGTTTACGATACAGCAGGCTGCCAAATTCTTTATTTGCTCGAGCCACTTACAGCGAGCGTGAGCGGTATGAATGCCCAAATTAGTGCCACGCCCGTTTATGCGAATATCAACCAAGTAGTCAATTTGAGCGACGCCAGCACCAGCCTAAATCCGATCGCTACCTGGACTTGGATTTTCCCAGACAGCAGCAACTTGTTTTTTCAAAGTACTGCGCAAAGCATCGCTTTCTCTCAAGGTGGGCCACAAGAAATTGGGCTTGTGATCACTGATAACCTGGGCTGTATCGATACCGCACTGATCACCATCTTTGTTTCAGACCCCGATATTTGGGTTCCGAATGTGTTTACGCCTAATGGCGATGGCATCAATGACATTGTAACGCTTCCTTATCCGTCTTTTAAAAGCTACGATATTCAAATCCTGAACCGCTGGGGCAATCTTATTTTTGAACTCAAAGATCAAACGGGCATTGCCGTATGGGACGGTTACGACTTTAATGGGCAACTCCACACCGACGGGGTCTTCTTTTATCGCTTGCGCGGCGAAATGCTCGGCGGTACGCTCATAGATAAGCATGGGTTTATCCATTTGGTAGATGGCAATTAAACAAAAAAACCCCGAAGAGAACTTCGGGGTTTTTTGAGTGGTACCTCCAGGAATCGAACCAGGGACACAAGGATTTTCAGTCCTTTGCTCTACCAACTGAGCTAAGGTACCAGCTGTTGATGGATGCAAATTTAACACATTTTTACTGTTTTACACAAGATAAAAACCAAAAAAGTTCAAAAAAGCTCCTTAATTTTGGATATGAGTGCGCAAAAAGAAGTCTACTTACTAGACGCCGGCAATACCCAAATCAAATTAGCACTTGTGCAAGGAGGTGTTATTCAGCAAATTGAGCGTTTTTCCTACACTGATTTTCAAATTTCAAGGCTAGACCGTAACATCCCTCTTGCCTATTCGTCAGTCATTGATGTGGCGCTGAGAAACACACTCTGCACCTTTTTTGACCAAACTTTTGAAATTTCACCAATGATAGCGCTTCCGTTTCAGATGGCTTACCAAAGCCCCCAAACGCTTGGGATGGATCGGTTGTGTAATGCGGCGGCTCTCAGCTCTATGCACCGCGGCCAAAACCGTTTGGCCATTGACCTCGGTACGTGTATCAAATTTGACTTTCTAGATGCGCAAAACAACTACCTCGGCGGATCTATTAGCCCCGGATTGCAAATGCGCGCCAAAGCGATGGCTCATTTTACGGCTAAATTGCCAGAAGTTGTCGCAAAAAGCACCCAGCAGCTCATTGGGTCAACCAGTCAGGAATGCCTTGAAATTGGCACTTATTTGGGTTGGCAAAAAGAGATTGAAGGCCTCTTGAGTGCTTATCGCCAAACGTATCCCGACCTTGTTGTGCTACTGACCGGTGGAGATGCTATACATTTTGATTTGGGCCAAAAAAATGGCATCTTTGTACACGAAAATTTAACTTTAGAAGGCATCCTTGCCCTTTACCACGCCAATGAATAAACTATTCGCTCTCCTCATTACAGCAACTTTTTGCAATTTCTTTATGGCACAGTCCATTACAGCTGAGCCTGCAAGCTTTTACGGGCTTGGCGAAATGAGTTCAAAAGGCCACGGAATTTTTGATGCGCTCGGCAAAAACGCCATCAATGTATTTGACTCCACAATGGTCAATCATTACAATCCAGCTACCTACAACCGACTCAGTAAAGGAGCTACCCTCTACACCGTGAGCATCAATTCGCGTCAATCTTGGTACAGCAATGCCACGACTCAGCAGTTTGCAGCTACGCCTATGGTTGAACAATTTACACTAGGCTTCAAGATCCGCAAGCAAATGGGGCTTTCTTTTGGGCTCCGTCCGTTTAGTGCGCGCGGCTATCAAATCAGCCAAACGCAATTTACTGGCCTAGACTCCATTCGCTATAACTACACCGGTAAGGGCGCTATCCAAGACCTTTATTTAGGTTACTCTGTTGGCCTGATCGAAAAACCCAATACCAAATTGGCAATCGGCGCCAACGCTTCCTATTTATTTGGAACACTTGTAAATGAGCGCAGTTCTGAATTACTGACAGGCGCAAGCGCAGCGGGTGGAATCGAACGCAACTCATTGGTCATGAGGTCATTTTACACTGAAATTGGCACTTACTTCATGCAGCAGCTCGGCAAAAATCACGCCTTTAGCCTGAGCGCGGTTTACCAACCCCAACTCACTCTTGGCGGCACGTACCAGCGCGAACTTTACAGCACGGCCACCCTCGGCACCCCAAGTAGCTACGACACCATTATCAATAGCAGCCAATCGTTTTCGGCAAACCTGGCGCAAAGCACCCAATTTGGGATGAGCTACGCCTGGAAACTACCTAAATACAAACGCCAAACACGCGAACTCCATCCGCAACTGCAACTTTTTGCAAGCTACAGCCTATTTGGCTCCTTGAATCAAAACGAAAATTTACTCACGGGCTTCAATCAAAACGATTACAACCGCATGAGCTTTGGCCTGCAATTTCAACCGGAATATGAGGTGCTTGAAAACATCGCAACGCTCAAAGGTTTTGAAAAGCTCAGCTACCGCGTGGGCTACTACCAACAAACATTACCCTACACCAACGGCGGCTTGGCCTACCAAGAGCAAGGCCTCACAGTTGGTTTTGGCTTACCTCTACTTGCTCAAGTATCATTGTCTTCGCTCAACGTCGGGCTCACATTCGGGCAGCGCACAATTGCGAGCGGTATTTGGAAGGAACAATTTATTGGTGCACGCGTGAGCTTGATTATGGCACCTTCAAACTTTGAAAAGTGGTTCCGCAAGCGTCAGCTCGATTAATGCAAATGCGTTCGCTTTTATGCATCACTACTAGCTTATTGCTACTGCTCAACAGTTGCGAAAATGACGTCGCAATGGTACAGCGCATTAGCTACCAAGCCGATGCGCCCACAGAAAGCACCAAAAACCTGGTGCTCACCTATGCAGAAGATGGCTACGCAAGGGTTGAAATCCATGCTGCACTCGCTGAAACCTACCGCGGACAAGCCCAAATCACCAAAATCAAAGACAGCCTCAAGGTATATTTCTTCAACGAGACGGGCGATATCGTTTCTACACTAAGTGCTTTATACGGCGAGATCAACTACAATACAGGCGAACTCATGGTCAAGGACTCCGTGCGCCTTTACAACCGCAAAAAGCAACAAACGCTTGAAACCGAGGCACTTTTTTGGAATCAGAAAGACAGCAGTATTTTTACAGAATCTGCCGTTATTGTTCGCTCTCCGAAGGGGAAACTTTTTGGAAAAGGCATCCGTACCAAGCAAGATTTCAGTAATTATGTATTGCTGCAGCCTGTTGGCTCCTGGCAAATCGAAAAAAATCAAACAATTCAATAAATGGCACAAAAAGATTTCATCAGTCGTTACAACCAATTTTCGGGCTATTTTTGGCTCCTGATTACAGGCCTCAGCTTTTTAGTGATCACCTTTAAAATCATCACGGAAGGCGCTCAAACTTGGCTGCCTTATTATGTTGTTCCCGTCATGGCCCTGCTCATGTATTTCACCAAAAGATGGATGATGAAGCGCATGTATCGCCATTTGAATGAAATGGCACAGCAAAAAGAAGCTGAAAATAAGTAACCTTTCTGCTATTTAGTGGTCTTAAGTACGTGAAAGCACTCATTCTATTTACATTTATCCTCCTTGTCTGCAACAGCTTTGGGCAGCGCTTACTCAGCGGTTTTGTGACCAACGAAAGCAACTTGCCATTAGCTGGAGCAGAGATTTTTGTCAAGAGTGCTACCGATATGCGTACGGTTGCCGATGCGCAAGGCTATTACGAAATGTACCTCAATGTGGGGGAGTACTATCTTGTATTTACC